>VFZS01000018.1 GCA_016871095.1 Acidobacteriota bacterium | reverse complement strand
GTTGGGGCAGTGCGGCACGCCCACCGAGGCCCACAGCAGGCGCAGGTAGTCGTAGATCTCGGTGATGGTGCCCACCGTCGAGCGCGGGCTGCGGTTGGCGGTGCGCTGCTCGATCGAAATGGCGGGACTGAGGCCGTCGATCGAGTCCACCTCCGGGCGCTCCAGTTGGTCCAGGAACTGCCGGGCGTAGGGCGACAAGGTCTCTACGTAGCGGCGCTGCCCCTCCGCGTAGATGGTGTCGAAAGCCAGCGAGGACTTGCCCGAGCCGCTCAGCCCGGTGATCACCGTCAGGCTGTGGCGGGGGATTTCGACATCGAGGTTGCGCAGGTTGTGCTGCCGGGCTCCATGGATGGTGATACGGTCGAGCATGACGCGGGGCGGCGACACGCCCCCGATTCTATTCTCCCCTACGCGGCCCCGCCCTGGCCGCCCGCCTCACTCCTGCCCTTGGCCTTATGCCTCTTGCCTTTTGCCTTTTCCATCGCCCCCTCGAACCTGGCCTTGCCCCACTCCAGGATGCGGCCCGCCCAATGGAAATGCTTGCTGAGGATCACCAAGCCCAATACCACCAGGACCAGGCCCGGGCCGGGGACGCCGGGTATGGACAGGATCAGTCCCACCACTATGAGCAGGAAGCCCGAGATGACTTTGAAGATTCGAAACACTGGCGAGCCTAACTTCCGATTCTAGCACTGGGTCCGTGACAGTTCGGGCTGGTACTGTGTGCGCCAGAGTCCTAGGCTGGTACCCCAATTTCAGGCCAGCATGATGCCTCAAAACGCTTGACCAATAGCCCTAGGCTGGACTAGATTTGGATTAGCGTCGTGATCGAACAACGAAGGTCCCAGCGGTTCCAGCTCAGGTTGCCCCTGCGAATCCTCCGGGTGGGCGCCAGTACCGTGCCCAGTGCCGGCGAGACAGTGAACGTCTGTTCGCGAGGCATTCTCTTCACCACCGACCGGCGGCTCGAGGCCGGCGAGACCATCGAGTACTCCATCAGCTTCCCGCCAGGCTCCGGCTCCTCGGTGGGCGCGGACCTGCGTTGCCTGGGGAAGGTCCTGCGTTACGAGGGCAACGTTGCCGACCCTCAAAGCAAGGACAAAGTGTACGTGATGGCGGCCTCACTCGAACGCCACGAGTTCGTGCGCGAGTAGCCTCGATTCTCGCTTGTCCTCCCCCAACACCAGTGGAACAGGCATTCTTGCCTGTACCTCGATCCGCCACCCCACAGGCCTGGAGGCCTATTCTACTTCCCCAAAGCCCGGCGTTCTGACGTATACTGGAGCAAAGAAAAGGCGAAGAAGATGCCCGAAAACCTCTCCCTTGGCTTCCCGGACTTCTCCCTGGAGCCAGCGCCCGTCCGCCCCTCCGGTCTCGAGGCCGCCTTGGCCCGGTTCCAATCCTGGAGCCGCGACGCCAACTCGCCCATCCGCGCTATCCACCACCGCCCGGCCACGCCTGCCGAGCTGGCGGGGGTCCCCGAGCCGGTTGATCCCCGTCTCCAGGGGGCTCTGGCCGCCCAGGGCATCCAGCAGCTCTACAGCCACCAGGCCCGCGCCTTCGACCTCGTCTGGGCCGGCAACAACGTGGTAGTGGTGACGCCCACCGCCAGCGGAAAGACGCTCTGTTACAACCTGCCGGTCCTCAACAGCCTGCTCGAAGACCCCGAGATGCGGGCCATGTACCTTTTCCCCACCAAAGCCCTGGCGGAGGATCAGCTCGATGAGCTCCAATCCCTGGTGGACGCCATGGGCGCACCCGTGCGCGCCTTCACCTACGACGGCGACACCCCCCAGGACGCCCGCAAGGCCATACGCGAGCGCGCCAACGTGGTGCTCACCAACCCCGACATGCTGCACACCGGCATCCTGCCCCACCACACCCGCTGGGCCAAGGCCTTCGAGAAGCTGCGCTACTTTGTCATCGACGAGCTGCACTACTACCGCGGCGTTTACGGCAGCCACCTGGCCAACATCATTCGCCGCCTGAAGCGGGTCTGCGCCTTCTACGGCTCGAAGCCGCGGTTCATCGCCTCCTCGGCCACCATCGCCAACCCCCGCGAGCTGGCTCAGGCGCTGTGCGAGGAGCCTTTCGAGCTGGTCGGCGAAAGCGGCGCGCCCACCGGCGAGAAGTACTTCATCTTCTACAATCCGCCGGTGGTGAACCGCGAGCTGGGCATACGGCGCGGCTACCTGCAAGAGAGCAAGCGGCTGGCGCTGGAGTTCCTGGAGCGGGGCCAGCAGACGCTGGTGTTCGCTAACAGCCGGCTCGCCACCGAGGTGCTGGTGACCTACCTGAAGGACGCCTGGGGCCGCGCCGCCGGCGAGGTGCGCGGCTACCGCGGGGGCTACCTGCCGCGGGAGCGGCGTGAGATCGAGCGCAAGCTGCGGGACGGTGACATACGCTGCGTGGTGGCCACTAACGCGCTGGAGCTGGGCATCGACATCGGTTCGCTGGATGCCGCCGTGCTGGCCGGCTACCCCGGCTGCATCGCCTCGACCTGGCAGCGCGCCGGGCGCGCCGGGCGGCGGACCTCCACTTCCGCCGCCGTCCTGGTGGCTTCCAGCGCCCCGCTCGACCAGTACATCGTCGAGCATCCCGAGTACTTCTTCGGCCAGTCCCCCGAGCACGCCCGCATCAACCCCGACAACCTCGAGATCCTCATCAGCCACCTCAAGTGCGCCGCCTTCGAGCTGCCCATCCGCGACGGCGAGAAGTTCGGACCGCATCCCACCGCCGAGATGTGCAAGTTCCTGGACGAGCTGGGGCTGCTGCATCACACCGCCGGGGCCTGGCATTGGACCTCGGACACCTACCCCGCCGACGCCATCAGCCTGCGCTCCATCACCAGCGACAACTTCGTGGTGGTGGACATCACCGGGGAGCCGCAGGCCATCGCCCTGGTGGATTTCCCCTGGGCCTTGACCGCGCTGCACGAGAAAGCCATCTACCTCCACGAGGCGCGCCAGTACCAGGTCGAGCGCTTCGACTACGACGGCCGCATGGCCTACGTGCGCCGCGTCGAGTGCGACTACTACACCGACGCCATCGACTACACCCAGGTCAAGGTGCTCCAGGAGTTCGCCAGCAGCCCCGTGTCGCAAGCCCGCTCGGCCCACGGCGAAGTGCGGGTGAACCGCCAGGTGGTGGGCTTCAAGAAGATCAAGTTCTACACCATGGAGAACGTGGGCGCGGGCAACCTCTCGATGCCTGAGCAGGAGATGCACACCACCGCCTTCTGGCTGCATTTCCCGGCGGCGTTTCTGGAGAGCTTCGGCGATCTCTCGGTCACCGAGAAGCAGAACGGGCTGACCGGGCTGGGCAACGTGTTGCGCAGCGTGGCGGCGTTCCTGCTGATGTCCGATCCGCGCGACCTGGGGCTGGCGCTGGGCGAGGAGATCTCGCAAGGGTTGAAAGTCTTCGAGCCGGACCTGTTCCTCTACGACGCCTACCCCGGGGGCGTGGGGCTGAGCGCGCCGCTGTTCGAGATGACCACCCGGCTGCTGGAGCACGCCCGCGACCTGATCGCCGCCTGCCGCTGCGAGGAAGGCTGCCCGAGCTGCGTCGGCCCGGTGGGCGAAGTCGGCGCCCGGGGCAAAGAGGCCGCTACGCGGATCCTGGAAGCGTTGCTGGCGGGAAGTCAGGAGTCAGAAGTCAGGAGTCAGAAATCAGCAGAACGTCAGCCTCCCCATTCTGACTTCTGACTCCTGTCTTCTGAACTCTGACACCTCGGTCGTCCACTCCGCGCCGAGATGACCACCGCACCGTGAAGCTGCTGGGCGATAATGAATAGGGCGATGACGCGAGAAGATACAACCCGGGAGGTCGTCAGGCGCCTGGTCGAGTACTACGCGCCCGAGCGAGTCTACCTGATCGGTTCCACCGCGCGGGGCGAGGACCGCCCGGACAGTGACCTCGATTTCGTGGTCGTGCTGCCTGATGATGCGCCCCGTGAAAAAGTGATCGGCGGACAGATCCACCAGCGCCTCCGGGGCGTGCCGGCAGCGGTCGATGTGGCCCCCTTCCGGCGCAGCACCTTTGAGGCGCGCTCCAACTGGCTGATGTCGCTGCCTGCCATTGCGCTGCGCGAAGGAAGGCTGGAGTATGACGCTTCCACTGCTGCGCGCTGAAGAAGCCCGGGAGTGGCTGCGGCTGGCCGCCAGGGATCTTAGGAGTGGCGGAGCTGGCGCTGCGTGACACGCCTCCCCTGATAGGAGAAGCTCTTTACCATGCGCAGCAAGCCGCGGAAAAGGCGCTCAAGGGGTTCCTCGTGTGGCACGGCGTCAAGTACCCTCTGACACACGATGTCCGCCGGCTCTTGGGCAGGATCTCCGCCGTGAGCCAGCCGTCGTAGCCGGTATCCCGCAAAATCATCAGGATCTCGTCAAAGGGCAGATGACCCCAGCCGGGCGCCAGACGATTCGAGTCGGCGACGTGGATGTAGGTGATATGATCGCGCGCCGCCTCGAAGGCTACCCTGAATGAGGCGTCCTCGATGTTCATGTGGAACAAGTCGGGCATCAGCTTCACGCAAGGTCGGCCGGCTTCCTTCACGATGGCCAAACCCTCCGTGCAGTTATTGATGAAGTTGAGTCACCCTGCCGATGTTCAGAACGCGACGCGGAGCTGAAGCTGCAAGAAGCGCTTGGTGGTCCAAGCCTGCTGCGTGCACTCGGCGAAGTTGGTGGCCACCGGGCTGGTGGCTGGAGCGGCCATCTGGGTCCGGTTCGTCAGATTCAGCACATCCGCGCGGAACTGGACTCCGAACCGCTCCAGAATTCGCAGCTCCCGTTGAATGCTTCCGCCCCAGTGATTGGTTGCGTCGGCACGCACATCGTCCACCCGGGTCGGAAAGACGCGGCGGTGGTAGGCGGCCGGCGCCCGGGACGCGTTACGCTCGAAGTTCGCGGTATTGAACCACTGGCTGAAGGTCTTTTCCGCCAGCGGTATGTCTTTCAGATCCCCGTAGTAGAACAGATTGCCGAAGTCCAGCAGGGCCCCCGACTGGTATTCGTAAGTGAGCCCAATCTGGAAGCCGCCCAGCAGCGCAGCCGGCACGCCCCGGCTAGCCAGCGGCTTACCCTTGCCAAAAGGCAGCTCGAACACCGAGGTGGCGATGAACCGGTTGGGGCGGCTGTCGTTGCTTGCACGCCAGGTGGGCCAGGGGTCGAACTCGTTGTGGAAATAGTCCGCCTCGCGGTTCCGCAGGCGGGTGTAGGCGGCGTAAACATTGAATCCCTGGGCAAAGCGGCGTTCAAAACTAGCCTGGAACTCGTCGGTGCGCACCTCGGCGTCGTTGCCGTTCAACGTGAGCGTGCCCATGTGGGGGTTGGGGCGCAGCAGTTGCGCCTTGGCGATGGTCGCCGAGCGGAAGAAGCTCTTGGTGCTCATGTCCTGATACACCAGCGGCTGTGAGGATTGGAGAGCCGCGAAGTTGCTGAGCACGAACGGACTGGGTAGGTTCTGTCCCAGATCGGTAGCCACCGCGTTGTTGCGCACCAGCCCGCTGGCCCAGTACTTCTCCGGCAGCGGATTGAGGGCACGCCCGAGATAGTTCCTGTCCGAGGAGGAGCCCACGTATGCGGCCTCGATGACGATGGTGCTCCCGAGCTGGCGCTGCACGCCTATGCGCCAGCGCTGCTGCCGGGCGCGGCGCAACTCCGGATCATAGTAAGCGAAACTCCCGCCGGCCAGGGTCATCGACCCCAAGGCGTCGCGCAGGGGCACATCGAACCGCGTGCCGTCGCTGCGCACCGGGAAGGGATCGGCCAAAGGAGTCACGCCCGCGCGCGGGTTCCCCACCAGCCAGGTATACCCAAAGTCGGTGGTCAACAGCGTTGAGGTCGTGCGGCTGAAACCGGTCTGGTTCGGGGCATACAGCATGGCGTTCAATGTGTCATGGAACAGACCGTAACCACCCCGAATGACAGTCTTGGACGCCACCTGCCAGGCGACAGCGGCTCTCGGCAGCCACATCAGCTCGCTCTCCCACCAGTTCCGGCTACTGGACTTGCCAGCGTAGACCGTGCCGCCCCGTACCACGAAATCGGACGCCGCCCGTTCCGCCAACGGCCTGCCGGCGTAGGCCGCCTGCGCAGCGTCAGAGATCGGCAGTTTCAGCGAGGGGTCGAACCGGGACAACATGCGATCCAGGCGCTCCCTGGGTCCTAGCTCGTACTCCGCCCGCAGGCCGTAGTTCAGTGTCAACCTGGGCGTGACCCGCCAGGTGTCCTGGAGATACCATCCGCTATACGGAGAGGACATGTAGTAGGTGTCGTTGGTGGTCAGACTCATGCCGCTCGGCAAGCCCATCATGAACGCTGCCCAGGAATGAGCGATCGTCCCAGCGGGAGTCAGGGTGTCGCTGTTTCGACGGCTAAAGGAGTTGTCGAAGGAGAAGTATCCCGCCGGGTTGCCGCCTCCGCCGCCGGAGCGGGAATGCAGGCGCACGTCCGCTCCCGCGCGGATGCTGTGCCGGTTGCGGATGTGGGAGGCATCCAGCTTGGCCTGGCTCTGGCGGTAATGCTCGATGGTGCCCGCGGCCAGGCCGAAGCCCGCGCCGCCTATGCTGCGCGTATATCCGGCCGGGGCCATGTAGGGCAGCATCGTGTTGGCGCCCGCCTTTTCATCCAGGTAAGCGGGCAAGCCCAGATCTGCGGCCTTCTTATTCACCAGTCCCGACGGCAGGTTCCCGCTGACCCGGTAGCGATGCATCGAAACCGACAGGTCCAGCAGCGTGCTGGGGCTGGGAGTGTACACCCAGTCGCCGATCCAGTTGAGGTTGTCCCGGATGGCCCGGCTGTTCATCAGGCCCGGCGCGGTTTCGTAGGTGTAGTCGCCGCGGTCGAAGTCGTAGTTGTCCCACAGCCACCGCCCGTAGAAGCGGTGCTTGGTGGAGCGGTGGAAGTCCACGCGATTGGTCAGTGCGATGTAATCCGCGGTCCACGGCATCGAGACGCCCAGCCAGTTGTTCACGGGTTCTTTCTTGGGATCGGTCGGGTCGTTGTTGGGCGGTGGGATGATCTTGGTGAAGAAGGAATAGGCCGGGTTCTGGATCCGGGCCTTCGGCAGGATATTCCCCGGGAGAGGGTCTCTAATGTACTGGGTGGGACGCGCCGGATCGGGCCTCACGCTCAACGGATCGTGAATCTGGTAGCGCACCGCGTCCACAAGGAGGTGGGGCGCGAAGTTGCCTTCACGGTCGGCCATGGTGGGGAACGTGTTGTTCAGGTATTGCGACGACGTCGTCTCCGCCCACCGCTTGCCGTAGTAGCTGAAAAAGAAGAACAGCTTGTCCTTGCCGTTGTATAGCTTGGGCAGGATCACTGGCCCTCCCAGCGTCCCCGCCCAGTAGTTCTTCAGGCCTCCGGGCTGTTTCGGCGTGCTCCGGAGCTGGCTGGCCAGCGCCGAGTCCCCCTTCGCCTCCGCCTCGGCAATCTGACGGTGCCAGAGCTGTGCGGTGAAGAAATTGGCCGCGTTCCACCGGTTCTGGATGTGCTGCATGCTGGCGCTGCCGTGATACTCATTGGTCCCCGCTTTCGAGACCAGGGATACGACGGCGCCGGTGGTATGGCCCACGGAAGCCTCGAAGCCCGACGTCTCAATCTTCATCTCGGCAACCACGTCGGTGTGCGGCAGAAAGCCGGCGACGCGCGCGGTGCCGACGTTCGGGGCGCCGTCAATGGCCCACTCGTTCCCGCCGACGCTGCCCGCCACCCTGTAATCGGACGAGGATCCCTGGTCGTTGGCGTCCAGAATACGAACCTCGCCGTTGGTCTGCACACCCGGAGCCAGCCGGGCCAGGATGGTGATGTTGTTGAAGGAAGTCGGCAGTGCCTGCTGCGTCCGGTTGTCCAACACCCTGCCTGAGGAGGCCGAGACCGAGTCGATCAGCGGCGCCGCAGCTTCGACGGTGACGGATTCGGCCACCGGTCCCAGCTCGAGCGTGCCGCTCACCTCGACCCGGCTGCTCATGGGCACAACGATGCCCCGGCGCACGAGCCGGCGGAAGCCCGCGGCTTCGAAGCCGACCTGATAGTTGCCGTGGAGCAGCAGGTTGGCTTCGTAGTATCCGCTATCGTTTGTGGTGGCCTCGACCGTGGTGTTGGTGTCGACGTTGGTCACGGCGACGCGCACGCCTGGCACCACGGCCCCCTGCGGGTCGGTTACGCGCCCGTAGATCATGCCCCGCGTCTCCTGCCCGGACATCTCGATCGAGCCGGTACACAGCCCGACTAAGAGCGCCAAAACCTTCAGTCGAAATACGAAGGGCGTGAAGGTCCGTGTCATGGAAGCCTCCCTAGTCCGTTCTCACACCTGAATCTCCATCCCGTGGATGGTCAGTTCAGTATACTGCACGCCTCACCCGCTCCTGGTCACGCTGTGCCGCCCGCAGACCTCGAACGGTCCGGGCACGTGGCCTGGCGCATTGTCCGTACGCTGCCGCGCTGCCTCCCCCGCCGCTGCCAGCGCCGGCCGGCGTGAGAATGCCGGCAATGCCGCATTCCTCTGGGATACGAGCCTCCCGAGGGCTGCATCTCATCGCGCAGACCCGCCGCCGCTCACTCCCGGCAGTCCTTCGGTTCCGGAGGGCCGGCGGTCAGCCGCCATATGGTTTGGATCTGATCCGGCATTTCCATTTTGGACTACCGGACGAGTTCAGAATACACCCCACCCCCCCGTGTCAAGCCCCCAGCGCGGCTTTCGGCGCCCCGGGGCTTCGGCGCCGCCTCCGGCCGTCATTCCGGCGGCCTGCCGAGGCCGCGAGCGCCGAAATCAGCAGTGACGGCAAGCCGCTTCTCAGACACCTGGCCCCCCTGCGTCGCGTTGTTCACCCAGTTTGTTCCCGTCCGAGCCCCCGGCTAGCCCGCCGGGAGCGCGAGCGCCTCGATTCGCCGCACCATCGCCCCGAAAAGCCGCCGCGTCAGATGACCCTCCGCCAGCAGCAGCCAATAATACCGCGCGTGCTTGATCAACCGGCCGCCGGTCTTCACCAAACGTTGTTGCAGGCTCGTCAACGACCAGTTGCCGACGCCGAGCGGCAGCACCAGCCGCCGCCACAGGTTCCCCAGGTTGTAGGCGATCAGGCTCAACCACAGCCGCACCTCATTGGAGCGGAAGCGATGGCAGGACAGGCGGGTCATCTTGACGGCCTGCTTGCCTTCTTTGATCCACTGCTCGGCCGTCCCTCGCTTGTTGTAGAACCGCACCACTGCCCGGCTGTCCGTCTCCAGGTTGGTGACGATAAAGCCCACCCGCGGAAACAACTCCCCCGCGTGGAACTCGACCTTGGCCACCACCCGCCGGGCCTTGTTCCAACTCTCGGCCTGGTACAGGAAGCCCTTGTAGCGCACCACCGGTTTGTGGCTCGGTCGCCCCACGGGCCGCGTCAGCAGTTCGGCGATATCGCGCTCCAGGTTGTCGTTGGCCGGGATGCGGATAGCGTACTTCACGCCTCGGTCTTCCAACGCCTCGTAGATCTCTGGCTTGGCGAAGGCGGCATCGGCCCGAAACACCACCTGCTTGCCGTGCTTCTGCTGCCACTCAACCTCCGGCAACAGCAGTTCTTCCCAACCCTCGGCGCTGTGCACGTTGCCCGGCCGCAGCTTCCCCGCCAGGCAGTCGCCCTCGCGGTTGAACAGCAACAGCGGATGATAGCAGGTGGACTCGAAGTGGCCGTTGTAAGCGCTCTGCTCCTGCTGGCCGTAGACCGGGATCTCGGTCGAGTCCATGTCGAGCACGACGCGTTGGGGGGAATGCAGGGCTTCTACCCTGGCGATGAGATGGCGGTTGATGCGCGCCAGCCCGGCGAAGTTCTCCTCTGCCGCCAGCATCTCGGCCTCGAAGGACTGCAACCGAGAGGTCAATGCTGCGCCGCGCTCCCAGACCTTCTCCGAGCCGATCAGTCGGAAGGTCGGGTCTTGGCTCAGCCGCTCCGCGTCGTTCACGTCCTCGTAGCCGGCCAACCGGCTGTAGACGGACTGCCGAAACAGATCCGCCAGCGGAAACTGTGTGTTCTTGCCGCGGCGAGCGTCGGTCAAGTGCTGTTCGATGAGTTCTCCGAACCCGAGGCGTTCGTCCAACTCGCGCACCACAATCAGGCCGCCGTCGGAGGTGACCCGCGATCCCTGGAAATCCACCTTCAGGCAAGGGTTGAAGGAGAGCTGAAACGGCTGGTTTTGTTTCTCACCCATTGGGTACCGGCCTCCAGAGCCTCTTCATGACGTTCAAACCCGCATGAATAAAGGCGTCGGAAGATCCTACAAAGTTACCGCGAAATGTTTTAATCGGAAATCCGGGCTTGGACATCTGAGTTCCCCTCGATCGCACCCTGGACCCCGTGTTGGCCTCTGCGGTCGATTTGACGCAATTCGCCGTACGCTTCCGCTATCCCGGTGAGGAGCAGCCCGGCCTGGAGGAGGCCCGCGACTGGCTGGCGCTGGCGCGGAAGACGTACCAGGAGGTTCGCCTGAGACTGCCTAAGGACGCAACGGACTGAGGTTCGGTGGCTTCGCCCGATTGCGAAGCGAACCCGGACCAAGCTCGGCTTGGGAGGGCTCACTGACCAAGGCTCCGGCTCGGAAGGCTGCCCAAGCTGCGCCGGCGCGGTGGGCGAAGTCGGCACGCGGGGGGGAAGAAGCGGCGGCGCGCATCCTGGCGGCGTTGCTCGATCGGTGAGAGAATCGATGAGAGGCCGAGTTGTCCACGGAGGGACAGTATAGCCCGCTACGGATCGCAAGGCCACATGACCATGGCCCCCGCGAGCCCCAAGCTCATCGTCTTCACAGCGCATGCGCGCCGGCGCATGCGTGAGCGCGGAGCGCGCGAGGAGCACGTTATCTAAGCTATCCACACAGGCAGGCGGGAACCCGCCCAGCGGGGCTTGTCGCTATTCCGATTGAATATCGAGTTCCAGGCCGAGTGGGATGGGAAGTACTACGCTGTCCAGCAGGTGGCCCCGTGGTCGCCGAAGAGCCACACCGCCTTGTGGTGATCACTGTTTATACGTTCTACTTTTAGATGGAGGCTTCGGAGAAGGCACATGGACATTAGCTATGACCGCGAGGCCGACGCCCTCTACATCCGGCTGCTCGCCGGCGAGCACGAGTGCCGTGTGGTTCGCCTCACCGACGACATCGCTCTCGACTTCGCGGCCGGCGAAAGGCTGGTGGGCATCGAAGTCCTCGGCGCCAGCCGCCTGTTCAAGAGCCCGGAGCACCCGGAAGTAGAACTCCGAAACCTGCTCCCGTTGGTGGCTGCGGCCTGACTCGCGCGGGAACCGGTCCCGTTGGCCGGGAGCAGTTCAGGCCGTCCACAGCCGTCCTACTCCGCCCCCTGCCCGCGGTAGCGCGCGGCGTACTTGATCGAACCGGCGTGCAGCAGCGCGCGCGGCAGCAGGCCCAGAAGGAGTACCAGCAGCCGGTAGCGCCAGCCCGGCACGACGGTCAGCTTCCCCCCCTCCAGCCCGCGCAGGGAGGCGTCCACCACCTCCTCGGCCTTCATCCACCAGGCTTGAGGAATCCGCTTGCGGTCCATCCCGACCACATCGTGAAACTCCGAGTACGTGAATCCCGGACACAGCGCCTGCACCTTGACCGGCGAGCCGGTGGCCTTCAGCTCCAGGTGGAGACCCTCGGTGAAGCTGATCATCCAGGCTTTGGTGGCGACGTAGCTGGTGCTGCCCGGAGTCTGGACGAAGCCGGCCACCGAGGAGACGTTCACGATGCCGCCCCGTCCGCGCGCCGTCATCCCCTGTACGGCCGCGTGGGTCAGCCGCAGGGTGGCCAGCACGTGCAGGCGATGCATGCGGTCGTGCGGCTCCAGGTCCGCTTCGTGGAACCAGCCACGCGTGCCGAAGCCGGCGTTGTTGACCAGCAGCTCCAGCGTTCCGGCGCTCCGGATGCGTTCCTCGACGCGGGCCAAGTCGTCGTCGCGCGCCAGGTCAGCCGCCAGCGCTTCCGCGCCGATGCTGTGCTTCTCCTCCAGTTCCCGCGTCAGCGCCTCCAGCCGCTCCCGCCGGCGCGCCACCAGCACCAAGTCATAGCCCCGCTGGGCCAGCTTGCGGGCGAAGACCGCGCCGATGCCGCTGGATGCGCCGGTGATGAGGGCCTCGCGCATGGGCCTACCCGGCGCTCAACTGCTCGGGAAAGACCGCATAGCCCTGAGGCGGGGGGAACAGATCGAAGAACAGGTCCAGCCGCTTGCGCAGGTGCCGGCTGGGAAGCTGCCGCGGACCGGCCTCCACGTCGATGTCGCAACAGATGCCGTGGAAGTACAGCGTCAGGGTGTCGATGAAGGCCTGGCGGGCGTAGTCGCGGAACAGCTTCGAGTCACGGGCGAACTTCTTCTGCCGCCGGCGGAGCGCCTGCTTCAGCTCCCAGCCGCCCTGGTCCACCTCGCCGGCCACGCCGTTGCGCAGTTCCTCGCGCAGCAGCCCGAGGAAGCGCTCGCGGGCGTCCTCGGGGAGGAAGTCCTCGACCAGCGTGGCCACCGCGCGGTAGAAAACATAGTGATACTCGGGCGCCTGCTGTTCCTTGATGGCGAATACCATGGCGGCCTGGCCCTCGAGGGAGAACTGGGCCGCCCAGGCCTCCCGCCGGGGGGCGGGCTTGTCGAAGCTAACCTGCTCCTCTCCCGGCCGCGGACCCAGCTCCAGATACGGAACCAGCAGCAGGAACATGCCGCCCAGCAGGGACTGCGCCGCCGGAGGCAGGGCGGCGGTGGGTTCCTCCAGGTACCCGCGCATGTCCTCCTCGCCCAGCGGCAGCGCCGCGAAGTAGGCGCAGGTGTTCGACAGCGGCACCATCTCCCGGCGCACCTGCGCGGCGAACTCCCGCGCGCTTAACCTGGCTTGCTCGCCCTGGTCAGCCATGCCTTCTACTCCTGCCCAGTCTAGCAGAGGCGGGCCGGCGCCTCTGGGTGCGCGCCTCTCACGCCAGGCGGAGGATCCGCTGGATGAGCGCGTCGTACTTCACGCCGGCCGCGATGGCCGACTCGGCGAAATCGTCGTAGCGGGCCAGGGAGGGGTTGGGATTGGCCTCCATGACCACGATCTCCTCTTGCGGCGTGAGACGGATGTCGATGCGCCCGAAGCCGCGGATCCTAAGCGCCCGGTAGACCCTGCGGGCCACCCGTGCCAGCTTCTCCAGCACCTTGGGCGGCAGGTCCGCGGCGGGCCGGTTGTCGATCTCCCACCTTTCGCGGTAGCCCATGTCCCACTTGGCCTTGGCGGTGGCGAACTTGGGAGCGTCGTCGGGGACTTTGCCGAAGTACAACTCACGCGGCGGAAACACTCTCAGGCGCTGGTTGCCCAGCACGCTGACGTAGATCTCGCGGCCGTCGATGTACTCCTCGATGAGGGCGTCGGTCTTGAAGTTCTCATGAACGAAACGTGCGCGTGCCAGGGCCTCCTCCTCGCCAGGCGCAAACGACGCTTGCGAGATGCCGTCGGAGGATTCCTCGCCCACCGGCTTGACGAAGGCCGGGAAAGTGAACCGGCGCAAACGCCGCAGGGGGTGGTGGCGGCGCGAGACCACGAAACGGGCCACCGGGATATGGTGATAGGAGAGGACCTTCTTGGCCAGCGACTTGTCCTTGCACAGCAGCAAGGACTCGGGGCTGGCGCCGGTGTAGTGAACGTTCAGCAGCTCGAGCAAGGCGGGGATGTTAGTCTCGTTGACGCGGTATCCGTAGAAGGACTCGACCATGTTGAAAACCACGTCCGGTCCCCAGTGTTCCACCTTGTCCACGATGGGTCTCACATCCTCGAAGACCGGCAGCACTTCCACCTCGTGGCGAAGGCGGCTCAGACCACGGAGCACGTCCGCCTCCATCTGCCGGTCCCGCGCCTCTTCCAAGGCTCGCGCCGTGAAAGTCTCCTCCGGCTTGGGCGGCCGCTCCAGATCGAACAGAACCAGCACTTTCATGGGCTACACCGACCTCTTGAACCTCCCCGTGTGCAGATGGTTGGTGACCAGCGCCGCCAGGTAAGAACCCAGATCGAGGAACAGCCGGCAGGGATCCCGCGGGGCGGCCAGCTCCAGCCACTCGCAGCGCTCGATGAACTGCCGCACCAGCATGTTGACGGCGTACTTGCGCTGCCCGGTCCAGCGCACGATGCTCTCGACCAGCGCCTGGCGGTTGCGGTGCAGCACCTCCGCCGCGGGCGGGCCGTCAGGCTCGCCGTCGCTGAAGATAGCGCGCAGGTCGGGATCGAAGAAGTCCGGGAAGTCCTCCGCGAAGAGCTTCTTCTTCGCCGCGTAATGGCGCCGCAGGGTCCGCTTCAGCTTGCCGGCTTCGGAGATGAAGCGGGGGCGCGGCGGCGCGACCGGCGTGCTGATGGCCTCGCTCATCAGCTCGTGGACATACTCGAGCTTCTCCAGGGCGCGCCAGCCGCGATAGCGCTCCCCCCACTGCTCCGGCGGCGTGGTCAGCCAGACGGCGAAGGTCTCCGCGAAATCCTCCTCGGGATGGGCCTGGGCGTACCAGTTGGGCAGGTGGCGCACGTAGCTCTTGCTGTATGGACGCGGCCGGTACGTCTCCGGCTCGTAGTCGGCGCTGGGGCTGCCGAAAACCTGGCGCCAGCGGCGGCGGGAGGAGAACCGGTAAACGTGATCGTAGGAGTGCCCGCACTCGTGACGCAGCAGCATCAGGCACCAGCGGGCGGTTCCGCCCTCGACTTCGAGCATCTGAGACCGCTCCAGCTTCTTGAGACGCGGATGCGCCAGGTAAAAGGGAATGGCAATGGCCGCGAAACCCTCAGGCGAGAACCACTCGTCGGCCAGGTAACAGACCGGCCGCCAGGGCAGCCCGCGAGCCTCGAGCTCACGGAAAACCTGGGCGATGCGCGGCTCCAGCTCGCTGCCTTCGATGCGCACGCCCAGGTCGCAGATGCGCCAGCCCAGCAGCTCCTCGTCGCCCAGCTTGGCCCACAGCGGCTTAGGCGCCGCTGGCGCCTCCTCCTGAGGCTCCATGCTCCCATCTTAGCCGGAAGCCGGTCTCTTCACGGGATCAGGCGCCGCCAGCGGCCCCATCCACTCCAATTGCCGTTCGATGCGCGGGTGCAGTTTGTAGACCCGCCGGACCTCGTCCGGAGCCGCGTTGCCGCGGAGGCTGATGCTGGCCAGGTCATAGACGCCCAGCCCGGCCACGCCGCAGTAGTTGAGGTATCCCACCCAGTCGGGGTTGACGCCCATCACCTCGAGGGCCACGCGGTCTGCGGCAACCAGGTCGGTCGAGGCCAGCACTACCCGCGAGGGGACCAGCGAGCCGCGCAACGGACCCTCGCCCTCCATACCCTCGAAGCCATCGATGATGGTGGCGCTCCAGAAGGGCGCCAACTGCCTGGCCGTCAGCAGGATGTTGACGTGCATCTGGCGGTAGCCGGAATGGTAGCGGGCCTTGTCGTGCCACTGGCGCGGGTTAGCGCCGGGGCTGTGCAGCGGCGCCGCCAGCGCCATGTTCTTTACCGACAGGGTGGCCACGGCGTAGTCGTGCGCCTTGAGAATGGCCAAGCCCAGGATGAAGGCCTCCGGGTCGAACAGGCGTCCGGCCAGCCGCACCGGCGCTAGATGCAGATCACGGTCCACGATCTGGAGGCTGCGGACGCGGTCCTGCTCGTCGTTCAGGTCAACCAGGGTGATGCGCAAGCGCCGGTACTCGGCAGCCAGGCGCATGTAGCCGAAATTCTCGTAAGCGTCCCAGGTGCGGTCGCGCGATGAGTCGGCGATCACCACCGGCCCCTTCCAGCGTGACTCGAGATAGTCGAGCACCCCGCGCAGCGCGTCGGCGTGGGTCGAGCCAAGTTGGTTGTTCACGGCCACGCAGTTGGGCTTGAGCAGGACGTACTTCTTGCCGCGCAACCGCGGGCGGATCTGGTCATCCACCAGCTCGAGCGCCTCGCGCACCATGCGGCGCCGCTCCTCGCCCTTCACCAGAGCGACCACCGCGGGTGATTCGGGGGGCCGGGCGCCCCACATCGCCCCTCCCGCCGCGAGCAGAAACTGACGCCGCGGTAATCCAGGCATGAGTTCCGATTCTATCGCATCGCGCGTTCTCGGTTGGCTGTTGCTAGACTTTCCGTGTGGCCATCCGCAAGATCCTGGTTTCGGCGGGCGAGGCTTCGGGCGACTTGTACGCCGCGGGTCTGGTCGGACGGCTGCGCGAGCGCTTCCCCGAGGCCGAGTTCTTCGGCTGCGCCGGCCCGCGCATGCGCCAGGAGGGTGTGCGCGCCGTGATGGACGCAGCCGAACTGGCCGTGGTGGGCATCGTCGAGGTCATCGCCCACATTCCCCGCATCTACGGGCTCTACCGGCGGCTCTGGCGGGCGGCCCAGCGCGAGCGGCCCGATCTGGCCATCCTCACCGATAGCCCGGACTTCCATCTGCGCCTGGCCCGCCGCCTGAAGCGCCTGGGCATTCCGGTCATCTACCTGGTGGCGCCGCAGGTCTGGGCCTGGCGCCAGGGCCGCCTGCCGCTGCTGCGCCGTGCCGTGGACCGCCTCCTCTGCATCTTCCCTTTCGAGGAGGCTTTCTTTCGCGGACACGGCATAGATGCCCACTACATCGGGCACCCGCTGGCGAGGCTGGTGCGGCCATCGCTGAGCCGGGAGGAGTTTTTCGCCCGGTACGGCCTGGATCCCTCGAAACCCCTGGTGGCGCTGCTGCCGGGCAGCCGCCGGGGAGAGGCGCTGCGCCATCTGCCGGAGCTGCTGGATGCGGCCGGGCGCATCCGCCAGCGCCTCCCGGCGCAGTTCGTTCTGGCCTTGCCCGGGAGCGGGTTTGCGGGGCGGAAGGATTTCCGGGAACGGATTGCCCGCCCAGCCATCCAACTAGTAGAAGGAGCCACGTGGGACGTGCTGGCCCATAGCAGTGTGGCCCTGGCCGCCAGTGGCACCGTGACCGTCGAGGCGGCGCTGCTGGGCACTCCCATGGTGACCTTCTACCGGGTCACTAGCCTTACTTGGTGGCTCGGCAGACCGCTGGTCCGGGTGCCTTACTACTCGATGGTGAACCTGGTGGCGGGCCGGGCGGTGGTTCCCGAGTTGATACAGAATGAGATGTATGGGGAGCGATTGGCAGCCGAAGCCCTGCGGCTGCTCGAGGACGGTACGGCGCGCGAGCGCATGCGCGAGGAGCTTCAGATCGTGGCCAAGGCATTGGAGGGACCCGAAGATCCCTTCGCGGCCGCCGCGCGGCTGATCGTTGAAATCGGAGGAGTGGACGGTGCGTAAGTTCTGGTTAGTGCTGGTGGTGGCGGGCGTGGCCCTGGCGCAGGAGCGCCGGCCCCGCATCGAAGTGGATTCCTATCTCATCGAGGCGGAGATCAGCCCCGCCACGCAGGCCCTCGCGGCCAAGGCCCGGGTGAGTTTCACGCCGCAGGACGAGGGAAGCACCGCGGCGGTTTTCGAGCTGAACAACGCGCTCGCGGTCACCCAGGTCGAGGACGCCGCCGGCCGCTCCATCACCCACTCCCGCTTCACCCAGGATTACAGCGTGCGGCTCAATTTTCCCGAGCCGCTGCCCAAGGGCGTTCCGGTCACTGTCACCATCCACTACGAAGGGCGGCTCACCGGGCGCGAGGAATCCCCGATCTTCGGCATCAAGTTCGCCTCCATCCAGAACGACTACGCCTTCCTGCTGTACCCGGCGCGCTGGTTCCCGGTGAGCGGCTACAGCGCCGACCGTTTCTCGGCCGGCCTCCGCATCACCGTGCCGGAGGGCTATCGCGTTCTGGCCAGCGGCGACGGCAAGGCCGAGCCGCCCTCCGGTGGCAAACAGGCCTTCAGCTTCGAGTATGCGCGGGCCTCCTTCCCCGGCAGTCTGGCCGTGGTGCAGGGCGAGCCTCAGCGCGTCCTTTCGGAAGGCGTCACCACGCTGGTGCATTTCCGCGGCGAGCAGCAGAAACTGGCCTCGGCATACGGCGAGGAGGTCGGCAAGGTGATGGCGTTCCTCACCAGTCTCTACGGGCTTCCGCCGCGAGCCGGGCTGACCGTGGTCCAGACCGAGGACGGCGCGCCCAACGGCTACGCCGCGCCGGAGATGATCTTCCTGTCGCCCGCGGGCATCGGGCAGCAGGTGAACCCGCGCCTGGTGGCCAACCAGGTCTCCCGGCAGTGGTGGGGGATGCTGCTCTCGGGCGCGACGCGCAACCACATCTGGCTGGTGAACGGCCCGGCGCGCTACTCGGAGATGCTGTACCTGGAGCAGGTCAACGGCCCCGCCGCGCTGGAGGCCGAAGCCCGTGACGTCTACATCGACGCTCTGACCGTCACCGACCCGCCGGTCATGCAGGCCGCCCGGCTGGAGGACTACTCGCCCGAGTTCTGGGCGGTCACCGCCTCGAAGGGCGCTGCCGTGCTGCACATGCTGCGCTACGTCATCGGCGACGAGAACTTCAAGAAGCTGCTGCGCGAGTTTCCCGACAAGCACCCGTGGAGCTCTGTCACCACCGACGATTTCTCCCGCGCCGTGCAAACCATCACCGGCCAGAACCTGGGTTACTTCTTCCTCCAGTGGATCGAGTCCAGCGGCGCGCCCGAGTTCAAGCTCGACTACGTCATCTACCGCCGCCAGCAGGGTTTTCGCGTGATGGGCAAAGTGGCGCAGGACCTGGACACCTTCCGCATGCCGGTCGAGCTGAAGATCGAGACCGAAGGCAATCCCGAACAGCAGCGCGTCGAGGTGATGGGCACCTCCTCGGAGTTCGTGGTGGACACCTTCGGCCGGCCCAAGACCATGGTGCTCGATCCCAGCCACCGCGTGTTGCGCTTCGACGACCAGGTGCGCGTGGCCGTGGCCATCCGCCGCGGCGAGATGTTCGCCGAGATCAGCGAGTTCAACGAGGCCCTGCGCGAGTACCAGAAGGCGCTGGAGGTTCATCGCTACAGCTCGCTGGCCCACTACCGCATCGCCGAGGTGTTCTTCCTCCAGGGCAACTACCAGGCCGCGGCCAACGAGTTCCGGGAGGCCCTCAACGGCGACCTGGAGCCTAAGTGGACCGAGGTGTGGTCGCACATCAACCTGGGCAAGATCTTCGACATCACCGGGCAGCGCGAGCGCGCGGTGAACGAGTACACCCAGGCGGTGCGCACCAAGGACAATACCCAGGGCGCCCAGGAAGAAGCCGCCCGCTACCTGAAGGAACCCTACGAGCGCAAGCGCCAGCAGCGGGGCTGACGGCGTGCCGCGGCGGGCTGCCGGCTAACAGCCCTGGCCCTCCCCCAGCTTCTGTCGGAGGCCCGATGGAATAGGCATTCTTGCCTGCGGCTTGATCAGGGAAGCACAGGCCTGGAGGCCG
The DNA here is from genome assembly GCA_016871095.1 of Acidobacteriota bacterium. GTDB lineage: Bacteria > Acidobacteriota > Terriglobia > Bryobacterales > Bryobacteraceae > VFZS01. The sequence goes on along the minus strand of VFZS01000018.1, from coordinate 1,091 downwards.
ATTCCACTGTGGTTGACATGCGCTTGGAGAGAACTGTAGGATTATCTACAGAAGCGTAGGAATGAACAGAGAATCCCAGATCTCGGCGACCGTTTCCTCCACGACCAGAATGCTGCTGGAGAACCATGTTCGCGCCACGGGAGTCAAGAAGGGGCATCTCATCGAGGATGCCCTTTTGCACCACCTCCAGGCGCTCCACTCGCTTCCGGCGGACGTTATCGTGCATCCCCGGCTGGTGGCGTCCAAGCAGTCCGGTGAGCAGCTCAGCCAGCGCCTGACGGCGCCACCACGGCCCACCCGGCAGCTCCGAAAGCTCCTGCGCGGCGATGGAGATTAGGGCGCTCCGGGAATCGGACGACCGGTCTCGATTTCGCTCGGGCGACGCTGACCTGGATCGTTTTCTTCACAAGTACGCCGGGCAGAACCAGTTCCGTCACCACATCGGCGCCACCTACGTGGCGGTGGAGGCCAATCGCGTCGCCGGCTACGTCACGGTGGCGCCGGGGCACATCGAGATCGAGCAGCTCTCCCCCGCTGTGCGGAAGCGCCTGCCGCGGTACCCGCTCCCCATTCTGCGGCTCGCGCGTATGGCGGTGGACGAGACGTTTCGCGGGCGCGGTATCGGCCGTCAACTACTGCGTTTTGTTCTGGACCTTGCGGTGCGGCTGGCCGTGGACTTCGGATGCGTAGGGGTGGTGGTGGACGCGAAGCCTGGGGCCGTGTCGTTCTACGAGCAGTTCGGGTTCGCGCCGCTGGAGTTGATCGAGGGCCACTCGCAGGCCAGGCCTCCCGCCACAGCCATGTTCCTGCCCTTGAGTGACATCCAGGCCGCCTCCAAGAAGAAGTAGCCAAGGTTGCCCGCCTACCTGCTGATCGGGATGCCCCCCAGTTGATGGAGCGCGTTAAACGGGTTTCGTGATACGGTGGAAAGGTGATCAGGTCCTTCCGCTGTAGGGAGACCGAGAACCTGTTCCGCCGCGGGCGCGGCCGGAGAAGCTGAGCAGCGGCATGGCAGACAGGCACCGGCTTCCGCCCATCCATCCCGGGGAAATCCCGCGGGAGGAGTTCCTGGCGCCGCTGGGGATGACCGC
>VFZS01000017.1 GCA_016871095.1 Acidobacteriota bacterium | reverse complement strand
CCCCAGAAACGCCGTGCCCTGCATGGAAGCGGGCGCCGGCAATCCCGCGAGGCTCAGCACCGTTGGAGCGAAGTCGACGAAGCTCACCAGCCGGTCCACGGTGCTGCCCGGCGCACCGGGCGCCAGATGAGGCAACTTCTCCGGAAACCGCACCATCAGCGGGACGTGAATTCCCGGCGTGTTCAGGAACCGCTTGCCGCGCGGCAGCCCGGTGCCGTTGTCGCCGTAGAAGAACACGATGGTGTCGTCAGCCAGGCCGTCGGCTTCAAGCTCCCGGAGGATCTCGCCGGCCTGCTGGTCCATACGGCTCACCTGCGTGTAGAGTATGGCCAGGTTGAGGCGCACGTCCGGGGTGTCGGGGTAGTACGGCGGCAGCGGCGCGCGCGCCGGATCGTGGCGCAGCTCCGGCGGCAGGCTCGCCCTGATCCGCTCGAACTCCGCCCGCGAGTAGCGGACCTGACCCTGGTGCGTGGTCATCAGGTTGAACACGCTGAAGAAGGGCTGACCCTTGGCGCGCCCGCGCCAGTGCGCCTGGTTGCTGGATTCGTCCCACACCCCCGGCGGCCGCTCGAAGTTGTAGTCTTCCTTCTCGTTGTTCGAGGTGTAGTAGCCGGCTGCGCGCATCAGCCCGGGGAAGCAGGGGACGCTCGCGGGCTTGGGGACCATGCCGCGCAGGTGCGGCGTGCCCAGCGTGTTGGCGTACACCCCGGTGATGAGACACGAGCGCGCCGGCGAGCACACCGGCGCGGTGGCGTAGGCGCGGGTGTAGCGCAGGCTCTGCCCGGCCAGGCGGTCCAGGTTCGGCGTGGCCGCGTAGCGGTCGCCGTAACAGCCCATCACCGTGCTCAGGTCCTCACAGGTGATCCACAGGATGTTGGGCCGCGGCGTCTGCGCGCGCAGCGGCGTCGCCAGTCCCGCGGCAGTGAATTCTCTTCGAGTCATGCCGTATCCTCCCAGCCTAGCGTCCCTCGATACGGACGCTGCCCAGCCGGTAGCGGCGGTGGCCGTCGTCGCCCTCGAGCGGCAGCGCGATGCGCGGCGTGCCCGTGCGTGTGCCCACCGAAATGTGAAGCCCGTACGTGCCCGGCTTCAACAGGTGCGGCGGCGGAAGGCGGAAAGCAATCAGCGGCCGGGTGGCCTGGTTGACCGACTTCGCCAGGCGCCCCACTGGCTCCGCTTTCTCTGGCGGTCCGGCCGGCAGCGCGCGCACGTCGAACTCCTCGTCCACGAACACCCCCACGACTCCGCCGCGCTCGTCCTTCAGCGTGATCGCGGGATGCCCGCCCGGCAGGCACGGTGCCACGCCGCCGTTTCTCCACAGGTAGCCGATCGTCATCTCCGATCCCGCTGCCACCGCTTCCGGCCAGGAAGCCTCCAGCAACTGAAGCCGGTAGCCCAGCCGCAAGTTGATGCGGTCCACCAGCGCGCGATTAGCCTTCAGAAACTCGCGCGGGTACCAGTGCACGGTGGCGTAGCTGGCGTGGTAGTCCTCGACGGCCTGCAAGTACAGGCTGCCGTCCTGCCAGTGGCCGCGGTCCCGCGAGCCGCCGTAGTGCTCGCACTCCAGAACCACCGGCAGCTCCGGCCAGAACACCGGCGCCATGTAAGCGTGATGGTACGCGCTGCGCCCGCCGCTGACCAGGATGCTGTCATCCCGCAGCGTCATGCCGCGCTGCCGCGCGTAGTGCAGCACCTCCAGGCCCCGGCCCTGGTTCGAGAAATCGTCGTTGGCGGCCAGCAGCGTGCGCTTGAAGTGCTTCGCGTGCAGGTCGATGTGCCGCCGCACCGTAGCCGCCGGGTAGGGCAGCCGCGAGGAAGAATGCGTGTGTCCCTCGCCCCACACCCCGAAGGAACCTATGTCGATGAAGGCGACCTCCGGATTGCCGTCGTAGCGCGCTGCGGCCGCCGCCAGAAAGCGGTCCAGCTTTTCCAGGAACACCGGATCATCGTAGTCCGGCTCCCACATCTTCCCTTCCGGTACGACGCCTTTTCCGGGCACGAAGAAATGCCCCTTTGCCCCCGCCTTCCGGACCCATTCCGGGGTGGCAAAAAACTGATCGCGGCCCGACTCCGCGCAGGAGAAGCGGAACGCCACCTGCCAGCCCTTGGCGATCCAGCGCTGCGCGGGCGCATCCACGATGGACCAGTTGAAGCGGCCTTCCTCCGGCTCCAGATAGGACCAGGCCAGGCGCATGTAGACCACGCTGGCGCCGGGGAAATCGTCCACCGTGTCGGTCGGCTCCAGATCCACCGTGTACCGCGTCAGGTCGTTGTCAAAGTGATGCAGGGCCCATCCCATGCCGGGATTGATCAGCGCCACGCCAGTGTCCTTGGGACGCACCGTGATGCGCTGCTCCTGGGCGTACCCACACCCCGCCAGCAGCATCAAAGCTAGAACGAATCTCATCACCGCACCTTCCTTCCCGCGGGGCAACACCGGCCACCGGAATCGCCCTCGCCCGGTTGCTCTCCTTGCAGTCTACTCGTTCCGGGGTCAGGGAAGCCTACCGCAGCCCGCCGGCAGTTTTGTCCAAATAGGCGCGGGATTCTCCTAGAGCGGGCCGCGCTGAGGACGTATACTGTCCTGGAGCTCGACGGAGACACCATGGTGGCCCGGGCCATCCTGCTGGCGCTGCTGTTTGTGATGTCCTGGATTCTCTACCTGGATCGCGCCGCCATCTCAACGGCCAAGGATTTGGTGGCTGGCGATCTGAGCCTCTCCAATCAAGCCATGGGGATTGTCTTCGGCGCCTTTGCCCTTGGCTACGCCCTCGCGCAGGTTCCCTCCGGCTGGTTCGCCGACCGCGTGGGGCCGCGCCTCGCGCTGGCCACGGTGGTGACGGGATGGAGCATCTTCACAGCGATCACTGGGCTCGCGCGGGGCTTTCCTTCGCTGGTACTCATCCGTTTCGTGTTCGGCGTGGCCGAGGCCGGCGCATTCCCGGGTGCCGCGCGGGCCTTCTATAGCTGGCTCCCCCCGGCCCAGCACGGCCGCGCCAACGGGCTCATCTTTTCCGGATCCCGCCTCGGCGCCGCGCTATCGTTCCCGGTCCTGGCGTGGATTCTCACCGCCTTCGGCTGGCGTGGCGCCTTCCTGTTTCTTGGCGTTCCGGGCGTACTGTGGGCGCTGATCTGGCTGGCCTGGTTCCGTGATCGGCCCCCGTGGGAGGTTCCTCACGCGCCCGCCGCCGTCGGCGAAAGCCGTCTGCGCGAGGTCTTCCGGTCCCGTCCCATGTTACTCGCCATGGGCCAGTACTTCGCCAGCAACTTCACCTTCTTCATCTGCCTGTCCTGGATGCATCCTTATCTGATGGCGCACTACCGTCTGACCCGGGAGCGCGCCGCTTGGTTCTCCATGCTGGTCCTGCTCATCGGCGCCACGGCGCAGTGGACCTCCGGATTCCTGGTGGACCGCCTGTATCGCACGCGGCACCAGGCGCACTCGAGGCGCATCCCGGCGATGACCGGCTTCCTGCTCTCGGCGCTGGCGCTGGCGACCATTCCCTTGACCGTTTCTCCCGAAGCCGGCGTGGCCTGCTTCGCCCTGGCAACCTTCGGGGCGGAAATGACCATCAGCCCGAGTTGGGCCTTCTCGATCGACCTCGGCGGCAAGAAATCCGGCGCCGTCTCCGGCGCCATGAACATGGTCGGCAACTTCGGGTCATTCGTCAGCGCGAGCGTCTTTCCGCTCATGGAGCGCTCCACCGGCGACGCCTCCGCCTACTTCCTGGTCGCGGCCGCGCTGAACGTTGCAGCCGCTGTCATTTGGCTCCGCATGAGAGCGGAGAGGAGACCGTCATGAAACCCCGCCTGCTACTTCTCTTGCTTGGCCTGGCCGCCGCCCGCGGCAACGCGGCCGTCCAGGTCGAGCAGTATCATTCGCACGATTTCAGCTTCCCCGCCCGCCTGGAAGGCAACCCGTTTGACGTGCAGCTCCACGGGGACTTCACCGGGCCCGGGGGCGTGCGGCTCCGAGTGCCAGGCTTCTACGATGGCGACGGCACGTGGAAGATCCGCTTCTCGCCCACGCGCGTAGGCGAGTGGTCCATGCGCACCACGTCGCCCGTCCCGGCGCTCGACGGAAAGACCGAGCAGAACATCCGCTGTGTCCCCAACCGGCACCCCAACATCCACGGGGCTTTGCGCGTGGACCCCGCGCACCCGCACCACTTCGTCTACGAGGATGGAACGCGTTACTTCCTGCTCGGCTATGAAGCCGACTGGCTCTGGGGCGTGGACATGAAGGACCCGCAGCGCAAGTCGATGCGGCGCCTCATCGACCTGATGGCTTCCCGCGGCTTCAACCATGTGATGGTCAACATCTACGCGCACGACACCGGCTGGAGCCCGGAGAAGAAGCACCAGTGGGACTACGGTCCGCCGGAGATGTACCCCTGGGAGGGCACCAATGACCAGCCCGACCACTCCCGGCTTAGCCCGAGATTCTTCCAGCTCTACGACGGCATGATGGAAGCCCTGCGCGACAAGGGCATCGTGGCGCACATCATGCTGAAGGTGTACAACAAGCGGGTCAGGTGGCCCGAGAAGTGGAGCGCCGACGAGGAGAAGTACTTCCGGTACGTGGTGGCCCGCTACCAGGCGTTCTGTAACGTCGTCTGGGACTTCTCCAAGGAATCCTACAACGAGAAAGACGACCTGCTCCAGTCGCAACTCCTGGATCTGGTGCGCTCGCTCGACGCCTACCGCCACCTCACCACTGCGCATGACGACGACAGCTACGAGTGGGACCCCCAGCTCAGCCGGAACATTGACTTCCGCACGGACCAGCAGCACACCGACTGGGCGGAGATGATCGCCTTCGATCGTGCCCGCCGGCCCTACCCGGTTCTGAACAGCGAGTTCGCCTACGAGCGCGGGGTGGACGACCTGCCGAGCTACCGCGTCCAGCATGACTGGGAAGAGCAGTTGCGCCGGGCCTATCTGGTGTACTTCGCCGGCGGCTACGGCGTGTACTACTATCACAACACGGCCTGGGACGTGGTCAAGCCCGACCCGGAGCCACCCGGCATGCAGCGCTTCCAGCTCTTGAAGGACACACTCTCCGCCCTGCCCTACTGGCGGATGGAACCGATGAATCCACTGGCGGTGGGCGGGCCGTGCCTGGCTCTTCCCGGGGAGGCCTATGCCTTCTACGTCGAAGGCCCGCGGCTCACGGCCAACCTGATGCAACTCGAGAATCCAGCGACCGCCTCCGCCGAATGGATCAACACCTGGACCGGCGCCCGGGAAAAGGCGGGGCCGGTCCACGCCGCCCTGGTGCGGCTCACCAAACCCGAGAGTTTCGGCAAGGCTCCCGCGGTGCTGGTTATAAGGAGGAGGTCACAATGAAAGGCGCCCTGTTGTTGCTGGCCGCGGCGGTCGCGGCCGGCGCGGTGGAGATTCAGCAGTATCACTCGCACGATTTCAGCTTCCGGGCCCGCCTGGAAGGCAACCCGTTTGACGCGCAGCTTCACGGGGACTTCATCGGACCCGGGGGCGCGCGGCTCCGCGTGCCGGGATTCTACGATGGCGACGGCACGTGGAAGATCCGCTTCTCTCCCACGCGCGTGGGTCAGTGGTCCTTGCGCACCACGTCGCCAGTTCCGGCGCTCGACGGAAAGACCGAGGAAGACATCCGCTGCATCCCCAACCGCGACCCCAACATCCACGGGGCTTTGCGCGTGGACCCCGCGCACCCGCACCACTTCCTCTACGAAGACGGCACGCGCTACTTTCTCCTGGGCTACGAGGCCGACTGGCTATGGGCCGTGGACATGGGCGACCCGCAGCGGAAGTCCATGAAGCGGCTCATCGAGCTGATGGCCTCCCGCGGCTTCAACCACGTGCTGGTCAACGTGTACGCGCACGACACGCGGTGGGCGCCGGGCAAGTCGTGCCCGTGGGACTACGGTCCGCCCGAAATGTACGCCTGGGAGGGCACCAACGAGAAGCCCGATCATTCCCGGCTTAACACCAGGTTTTTCCAGCTTTACGACCGCATGATGGAGGCGCTTCGGGACAAGGGAATCGTGGCGCACATCATGATCAAGGTCTACAACAAGCAGGTCCACTGGCCCGCCAAGTGGAGCGCCGACGAGGAGAAGTACTTCCGTTACGTGGTGGCCCGCTACCAGGCGTTCTCCAACGTGGTCTGGGACTTCTCCAAAGAGTCCTTCAACGAGAAAGACGAGCTCCTGCAAGCGAAGCTGATCGACTTGATCCGCAGCATCGATGCCTATCACCGCCTCACCACCGCTCACGACGACGACGAATACGAGTGGAGCCCGGAGTTGAGCCGCAACCTCGACTTCCGAACCGATCAGCAGCACTCCGACTACGCGGCCATGGTGCTGTTTGACCGCTGGCGGCGCAACTATCCGGTGGTGAACGCAGAATTCGGATACGAGTACGGAGTGGAGAAGCTGCCGACGCACACCCATCGCAACCAGTGCGACTGGCAAGAGTTCCTGCGCCGCGCCTATCACATCTACCTGGCCGGCGGTTACGGCGTCTACTACTACAACAACACCGCCTGGGACGTGGTGAAGCCTGACCCGGAGCCGCCGGGCATGCAACGGTTTCAGTGGCTGAAACAGACGCTGGAGGCGCTGCCCTACTGGCGGATGGAACCCAGCAACCACCTGGCCGTGGGCGGGCCCTGCCTAGCCCTGGATGGGGAAGCCTACGCCTGTTACGTCGAGGGCGACCGCATCACCGTCAACTTGTCTCGACTCGACCGGCCGGAGAGCGCCAGGGCCGAATGGCTCAACACCTGGGACGGCTCGCGCGAGCCGGTGTCCGTCCGCCGCGGCGGCGTGCTCAGGCTGGGGAAGCCGGAAGGCTTCGGCAAGGCTCCTGGCATGCTGGTTGTCCGGCAGTGAGGTCTAAGGCAGAATTGTGCAACTTCTGGGAAAATCATTCTATCGCCCCACCGGGTGGCGTGCTACCTTCTATTGGGAAACCCGGGGCATGGCCGCAAAGCAGGTGGCTACGGCCACGCTCTCAGGAACCCAGGGAGGTGAGAGGTGAAGATTCGATGGGGTCTTGCGATTTCCTTACTGCTCTGCCTTGCGCGATGGAGCGTGGTGGAGGGACAGATCAATACTGGCACGATCGTCGGCGTGGTCAATGATACCCAGGGCCTGGTGGTGGCCGGGGCGGAGGTCACGCTCACCAGCGAGCGGACCGGGGACATCCGGAGGACGGTGACCAACGAAGTGGGAGCGTTCACCGTGCCCGCTGTCCCGACCGGAACCTATACGCTGCGCGTCTCGACGCCGGGATTCCAGGCATACGAACGGCGCGGGATGGTGCTGACGTCCAACCAGTATCTGTCGGCGGGAACCATCCAACTCGCGGTCGGAACCACAACCGAGACGGTGACGGTCACCGCGGCGGCAGCCGTGGTCCAGACGGCCAGCGCCGAGAATGCGGCGTTGCTCGACAACAAGCAGATGAGCATGATGCTCACGCGGGGGCGTGACGTGATCTCGCTTCTGCGCCTCCTTCCCGGGGTCGCGCATACGCACGACGAGGGGGCGATGGGCGGCCGGATCGGTTCGGGAAGCCCGAGCATCGGGGGATTGAGAAACAACGACAACACCATCTCGTTGGACGGCCAGGTCTCGAGCGATGCCGATAACGTCAACGTGCATATCAGCTCGATCAGCCTGGATGCGATCGAAGAGGTAACGGTCCTGCTCAACAATTATCAGGCCGAATACGGCCGGAACGCCGGCGCGCACGTCAACATCATCTCGAAATCGGGAACGCAGGAGTTCCATGGAACGGCCTCCTGGTTCAAACGCCACGAGCAGTTCAATGCGAACGCCTTTTTCAACAACCGCAACAACCTGCCGAGGCCGGTATACCGGCACAACAACTGGAGCGGCACGCTCGGCGGGCCGCTTTACCTCCCCCGCCGCTTCAACGCGAACAAGGACAGGCTGTTCTTCTTTTTCGTGCATGACGAGTGGGGGGTAGTCGAGCCGCAGCCCGTTTGGCAGCGCACGATTCCGACACGACTGGAGCGAGCTGGCGACTTCTCGCAGACTCTGGATCTCAACGACCGGCTCATTACGGTCTTCGATCCGCTGACTCAGACTCCTTTCCCGGGCAATATCGTTCCCGCCAGCCGCATCAACCCGCACGGGCGGGCGATCCTGAACATCTTCAACGAGCCGAATTTTCTCGACCGCGGCATCAGCCGGGGCAACTATAACTACCAGTTCCAGGACGTGCGGCAAATGCCGAAGCGGCTCGACCAGTTGAAGGTGGACTGGAACGCTACCTCTTCGGACCGGGTTACCGCACGCTGGCGGAAATGGAAGCAGATAACGAGAGGTTACGCGGAGGACACGAATTTCGGACCTTCGGGCTGGGACTTGATGTACGGCCAATACTTCAAAACCGAGGACAGCGGCGTGCTGCACTATACGCGGACGTTCAGCCCGACCGTCGTGAACGAGTTCTCGTTTTCCTACCGGCAGATGGGCGAGCTGGGCATGCCAATCTCGGACGCGCATTTGGCGCCGGTGACCCGGGCCGCCCGCAACCTAAGCGGCCTGAAACAGTTCTACCCGGAAGCAAACCCCTATAACGTCGTCCCGTCGGTGACGTTCGGAGGCGTTCCGAACGCGGCTACGGTCAGCTACGATGCCCGTTTCCCGATCGACGCCGGCGATACGCGCTGGTCTCTGGCGAACAACGCGGCCTGGACGAAACTGACCCACCTCATCAAGGCCGGCTTCTACTTCGAAAGCAACATCAGCGACGAAGGGCTCAACGGACCCTGCTTCAGCGGCTGCTTCGCCTTCAACGTGGACCGCAACAATTTCCTGGATGCGAACCAGGCCTACGCGAATGCGATTCTGGGCGTTTTCAGGTCCTATTCCGAATCGAGCGCCCGCGGTTTCCGCGGCGGAGAGAACTGGCTGCTCGAATGGTTCGCCCAGGACTCCTGGAAAGTGAACCGGAAGCTCACGCTCGAACTCGGCATGCGCTTCTCGCTCTTCACACCCTGGATGCCGAGAAAGGACCAGAAGGCAGCCGCCTGGGTGCTGGAGCGGTTCGATACGAGCAAGATAGTCCAATACTACCAGCCGGCATTTGACGCTCAGAAGCGCCGCGTGGCCCAGAACCCACTCACGGGAGAACTGGCCCCGGCGGTGCTGATCGGCGCTTTCGTTCCGGGGTCGGGGGATCCTTTTAACGGAATGGTTTTGGCCGACGACCGCAGCGTGCCGAGAGGCTGGCAGGAAAGGCCGCCGGTGCAATTGGGGCCGCGTTTCGGCTTCGCATACGACGCCTTCGGAAATGGAAAGACCGCCATCCGCGGCGCCTTCGGCGCGACGAAGCAGACCCAGATCAACTCTGCCTGGGCAAATGCGAATATCATGGTGTCCCCGCCGGTCGTGCTTCAGCCGACGGTGTTCTATTCGACCATCGATGCGCTCCCGGGCTCGGCGGGTTCGCTCTTCCCTGCCGGGACGGTGCGGAGTTTCGAGCGCAAGTACAAGCCGGCGACGGTCTACAGCTATTCCTTCGGTATCCAGCGGGACGTGGGCTTCGATACGGTGGTTGGGGTCCGATACGTCGGCAACGCAGGGCGGCACCTGCTCCAAACGAGAAACCTGAACACGCTACCCTACGGGACGCGGTTTTTGCCGGAAAGCGCCGATCCGACAAATCCGGGGCGGCCGTTGCCCGACCCGTTCCTGACGCGATACCGCGGCTACCAGACCATCACGGCGGTCGAGAACTCCGGAATTTCCAACTACAACTCCCTCCAGGTGACGGCGAACCGGCGCTTCGCGCAGGGCCTGCAATTCGGCGCGGCCTGGACCTGGTCGAAAGCGATGAACCTTTCCGACGGGGTGTCAGACGTGCCGATGTACCGGCCCGCCCGGGTGTGGCTTTACGGGAAGGCCGGTTTCGACCAGACTCACGTGCTGGTGCTGAACTACGTCTGGGATCTGCCGAAGGCCAGCAGAGCATGGGACAACCTGTACGTGAAAGCTGTGTTCGATGGTTGGCAGCTTTCGGGATTTGCGACGTTTGCCAGCGGGTTCCCGAGCGGCGTCAGCTACTCCACAGTAGATGGCGCCGACATCACGGGCGGCGGCGACGGCGCGCGGATCAACGTGACCGGCAAGGCGCCGCTGCCGCATGGCCAGCGGACGTTCGATCAGTGGTTCGACGCCAGTGTGTTCGCCCGCCCGGCGAGGGGCGATTGGGGAAATGCGCCGAAAGACGTTTTCCGGAGGCCTGGCATCAACAACTGGGACATCTCGCTTTTCAAGAACATCCCCCTCAAGTCGGAGGCCCGGGTGCTGCAGTTCCGCAGCGAGTTCTACAACGCGTTCAACCACACCCAGTTTTCCTCGGTTGACACATCGGCCCGGTTTGATGCTGCTGGACGGCAGGTCAACCAGAGGTTTGGCCAGGTCACAGGGGCGCGTTCGCCTCGCGTTATCCAGTTCGCCCTCAGTTTGCGGTTCTGAAGCTGGCACGGGTTGCGGAACGGCGCTCTACCGTGAGACCAGCCGGCAGGGTGGCACCGAGGAATCGCGGTCAGTAGTGTTCCGGCACGAGTGAGATTGGCCCGGCGCCCAGATCAGCGCTTCCGTCGGTGGTTCCCGCCGCTGTGCCGGACGGGCCCGAGTGGCCTTGCCTCTTGGACAATCCTGCTATGGCATGATGGTCAGTGCGGCGGGAGGTCGGCAGGTGCTCCTGGAGGCGGTAAACAGTCTTCGGCCCGAGCCGTTTGACATCCATCGGATGGTGGATGAGCGCGGGCACTACCAGCTCGACCTTGATCTCCGGTTCCCTCTCGCGGTCAAGTTCTATGCCTATTCCACCTTTGCTAGCATGCTGCGTTTCAACTGGCACGAGCGGCTGGAGATTTACGTCGCGGCGGCAGGCAACGGGCGCTTCCGGATGGGCGACCGGATCCTGGAGTTCTCCCGCGGCGACGTGATTGTTGTTGATAACTTGAAGCTGCACGGAGTGGTCGACTGCCAGGGGACCCGGCGGTTGGGTATCGTGATCACCTTCTTGCCAGAACTTGTCTGCAACCCCGGCTCGTATCCCTGCGACTCGGCCTACCTTCTCCCGTTCTTCTCGCGAACGCCCGAAATCAATCCGGTTCTCCATGCCGGTGACCGGCTTTTCACGCCGGTTCACGACGCGCTCGGCAAACTGGTGGAATGCTATTTTCATCAGGCCGACACGGCCCAGTGCAAACAGGCCGGCTGCAAAGCTCACCTCCTCGAGGCCCTTTATTACCTCGCCAAGCACTTCGGGCTAGGTTCAGCCCACTTTTCCGATTACAGCACCAGGCGGCAGCAGTCTCTGCAATTCGGCCGCCTGTACGAGTACCTCTGGGAGAGCCACAGCGAGCGGATCACTGTAGCGCAGGCCGCCTCCATGCTGGGCATGAACGGGTTTCGCTTCACGAGGTTCTTCAAGAAAGCGACGGGCATGACGTTCGTCACCTACCTGACGCACCTCCGGTTGAGCCGCGCCCGCCGCCTGCTGGAAGAAACGCAGCGGTCGATCGCGGACATCGCCGCCACGGTCGGGTTCACTGACCAGAGCTACTTCGACCGCCGGTTCCGGCAAGTGTATGGCCGCACGCCACGGGAAATGAGAGCGGCGGCAGCATTGTCCAAGTCGGCGCAAGATCTTTCTAGCGGTTGCGTGTCTAATACTTCTATACTGCCTGGAGGTTCAGGTACTCCATGAAACAAGCCATCATTTGCCCCTTCTTCGGCCGGCTCCGAGACCGCTTCTGTGAGTACGGCGAGGATCTCAGCGTCACCCAGCGGCTGGAGCGCATCGCCGCCGTGCCCGGCGTGGACGGCGTCGAGATCGTCTACCCCCAGGAGCTGCGCGACCTCACCGATGTGCAGGCCACCCTGGCGCGGCTCAAGCTGGAAGTGGCCGCGGTCAACGTCAACGTCAAGTCCGACCCCGAGTTCGTCCGCGGCGCGCTCGGCTCGCCGGACGCGGCCGTGCGGCGCAAAGCGGTGGACTACCTCAAGCGCGGCAAGGAGGCCGCCGTGGCTCTGGGCGCCCAGCGCGTCACCTGCTGCCCGCTGGCCGACGGCTACGACTACCCCTTCCACGCCCACTACGGCGCGCAATGGGAACGCATGGTGGACGCCGTTCGCGAGGCGGCCCGCCATTTGCCCCAGATCACCCTGTGCCTCGAATACAAGCCCTTTGAGACCCGCGTCCACGGCCTGCTCACTTCCGCCGCCAAGACCATCCTGGTCTGCCAGGCCGCCGGCGGCAACCTCGGCGTGACCATCGACATCGGCCACTCCACCTTCGGCGGTGAAGCGCCCGCCGATTCGCTCATGCTGGTGGCCGCCGCCGGCCTGCCCTTCTACGTGCACACCAACGACAACAACGGCAAGTGGGACTGGGACCTGCTGGCGGGCGCCTGCAACGTCTTCGAGTTCCTCGAATTCCTCTTCTACCTCAAGGAGCTCGGCTACGACGGCTGGATCACCTCCGACGTGGCGCCCTTCCGCCAGGACCCCTCCGAGATCTTCGCCCTCAACGCCCGCTTCACCGCGCAACTGTGGGCCTGGCTGGATCACGTGGATCGCCATCAGATCCGCGAGTGCCTCGAGCGCGACGATTTCGTCTCCGTGCGCAAGATGATGGAGCCGTACCTGTTTGCCGCGCGCCAGGTGGGCTGATGAAGATCGGCACAACCACCTTTGGCTTCCGCTACCTGCTGCGGGACCCGGCGCGCGCGCCCTCGCTGGAGAGCCTCATCGAGCGGGCGTGCGCGCTGGGCCTGGACGCGCTCCAGATCTGCGAAAACGCCCGGCCCATGGAATTGGGCGATGCCGCGTGGGAAGCCGTGGTCGCGCGCGCCGCCGAGACGGGCCTCGAACTCCAGCTCGGCTGCAAGACCGTGGACCTCGAAGTCTTCCGCGCCTGTGCCGCGCGCGCCGCCCGCCTGCCCGCGCGCCTGCTCCGCCTGGTGCTCGAGTGGGAGGAAGGTCCCGCGCCCACGCGTACGGACGTGGACGCCTTTCTGGCCGGCGCCTGGCCCCTCATCGAGTCGCACGGCCTCCGCCTGGCTATCGAAAACCACTTTGACGTGGCTTCCGAGGTCCTCGCCCAGGCCGTAGCGCCGTATCCCGCCGCCCAGGTCGGATTCTGCATCGACACCGCCAATTCGCTGCGCAACTTCGAGCCGCCCGAGGAAGTGCTCGACTTGCTCGGCGCGCGCGCCTTCTGCTATCACCTCAAAGATTTTCGCGTCGAGGGCGACAAGCTCGGTTTCCGCGTCGGCGGCGCGCCCTTGGGTGAAGGAAGGCTCGATCTGGACGGCGTCCTCGACCGCATCTTCGCGCACACCGATGCCCCCGAGATCTTCGTCGAGAACTGGACGCCCGCCACCGGCGACTTCGAGACCGACGTCCGCGAAGACGGCCTCTGGCTCCAGCGTTCTCTCAACGCCCTGCGCGACCGCCTGGCGCGCCGCCGCTGATCGCCGTCAGGCTTCCTCCTTCACCAGCGCCCTCGTCGGATCGATTCTCGCGAAAAGCAGCGAGCCGGTCATCAGCATGGCGGCGATAACGATCAGCGGAGCATCATAGCTGCCGCTCCACCTGACCAGGTACCCGAACAGCATCGCGCAAGCGAACCCGCCCAGGGCGCCGGCGGTGTTCATCGCGCCGCTGACCGCGCCGGCGTGCCGCGGAGCCACATCCAGGCAGACCGCCCAGGCCGATGGCAGGAACACGTCCATGACGCCGTACCCCAGCGACAGCAGCGCCACCACCGCCGCCTTGCCCGGAGTCAGCGCCGCGGAAACCAGCAGCAGGGCCGCTCCCCCGAGACCCAGCGAGCCGGTCAGCCGCCGCCCCATCCGCAACCCATAGCGCGTCGCAAGATGATCGCTGAGGAACCCGCCCGCCAGGTTGCCGCACAGGCCCATCACGAACGGCGCGGCCGAGTAGATCGCCATCTCCTCCAGGCTGAATCCGCGCCCTCTCACCAGGTACGTGTGCAGCCAGGAGAAGTAGAACCACGACCCCCACACGTAGCACCAGTACATCCCCAGAATCAGCCAGAACTGGCGCTGGCGCAGAATGCGGCTCCAGGGCACGGCCGCCGGCAGCGCACGCGGCGTCCCGATCTCGGCGAGTTCAGCCGGCGTGATGCCGCGCTTCAATCCGGGATAGTCGCGGTGCCACCACCACCACGACGCCGACCACATCAGCCCCACTCCCGCCAGCGCGAACAGCGCTCCCCGCCAGCCCCAGCCACCGGCCAGCGGCGCCACCAGCAACGGGCACAGCGCCCCTCCGATGCGGCTGGCGCCCCAGACGAAACCCTGCGCCCGCGCCCGCTCCGCCGCCGGATACCAGCGCGCAATGACGCCCGAGATGCAAGGATACGCCCCCGCCTCGCCCGCCCCGAACAGCAACTGCGTCAGCACCAGGACCGTGAATCCCGGTGCCGCTCCCGTCAGCGCCGTGAACAGCGACCACCACAGCACCAGCGCGGTCAGCACTTTGCGCTGTCCCAGCCGGTCCCCCAGTGTCCCCAGCGGAACCTGAAACACCGCGTAGGACAGCGCGAACGCCCCGGCCACCCATCCCCACCGCTCCGGCGGAATCCCCAGATCATCCTGTATCCGCGGCGCCAGGGCCGCCATCGCCAGCCGGTCCAGGAACGTGATCGCTCCCAGCCCGACCAGCAGTGCCAGGAGCCGGTGACGTTGCCTCACACGCGCCCTCGGGGCTTCATGGTTGGACCATTCTACTCCGAACCTCCGGCCCGCTCTGGCGGTATCATCGACACATGCGCAGCCTGAATAGGAGAGAGTTCTGTGGCGCTCTGGGCGTCCCCGCGTTGCTGGGAGCGCCGCGCGCCAAGCAGCCCAACGTGGTTTTCGTAATCGTCGATCAGTGGCGCGCGCAGGCCGCCGGGTACGCCGGCGACGCCAACGCCCGCACGCCCGCCCTGGATCGCCTCGCCGCACAGAGCGCCAACTTCGACCTTGCCGTTTCCGGCTGCGCCGTGTGCAGCCCCTATCGCGGCAGCGTCATGACCGGGCAGCACCCGCTCACCCACGGCGTCTTCATCAACGATGTCCCACTGGTCCCCAGCGGAACCACTCTGCCTCAGGCCTTCGCCTCCGCCGGTTACCGCACCGCCTACATCGGCAAGTGGCACCTCTACGGCAGCCCCGACGGCAAGTACGGCCGCCGCACGGCCTTCATCCCCAAGGACCACCGCTGCGGTTTCGACTACTGGAAGGCCTGCGAGTGCACGCACAACTACAACCGTTCCCCTTACCACGATGGCGACGACACCACCCAGCGCTTCTGGGACGGCTACGACGCCATCGCCCAAACCGAAGACGCCTGCCAGTTCATCCAGCGCCACGCCTGGGCGGCCGATCCCTTCTTTCTGACGCTCTCGCTCGGCCCCCCGCACAATCCCTACGACACCGCCCCCGAGCGCTATCGCGCGGCGTACGAGAAGACCCCCATCCGCCTGCGCCCCAACGTCCCCGCCGCGCAGCACGAGGCCGCCACCCGCGACCTGCGCGGCTACTACGCGCACATCGCCGCGCTCGATGACTGCGTCGCCAGGCTGCTGGCCGCTGTCGAGCGCGGCGGAGCTGCTGAAGACACCATCTTCCTGTTCACCTCCGACCACGGCGACATGCTGGGCTCGCAGGGGCTCCAGCTCAAGCAGCATCCCTGGGAGGAATCCATCCGCGTCCCTTTCCTGCTTCGCTATCCCCGCAAGCTGGGCGCCCCAGGCCGCGTCATCCGCCAGCCCATCAACGCGCCGGACATCATGCCCACCCTGCTCGGGCTGGCCGGCCTGCCCATCCCTGCCTCTGTCCAAGGCAGCGATTTCTCCCGCCTCGCTTCCGGCCGCGAAAAAACCGGCCCGGACGCCGCCGCGTTTCTCAACCTGCCGGTGTCTTTCGTGCAGGCGCGCCGTTGCGGCTTCGCCGAATACCGCGGCCTGCGCACCCTGCGGCACACCTACGTCCGCTCGATTCACGGCCCCTGGCTGCTCTACGACAACCAGGCGGATCCCTGCCAACTGCGCAACCTGTGCGGCCGCCCGGAACACGCGGCCCTCCAGAAGAAGCTCGATCAGACCCTGGAGGCCACGCTGCGGCGACTGAAGGACGACTTCCTTCCCGGTCAGCGCTACGTCGAGCGCGCGGGACTGGGGCACTACCGCGAGGTCAATACCCCGCCGGGCGCCTGCGTCAGCCCCTGGGGCGACTGGAAACCCACCATGCCCCCGCCCACTCCCTGACCGTGGCGCACGCTTCAGCGTGCCGCGGCGAGCTTCAGCTCGCCGTTTCGCCTGCGGCCATGCCTCCCGTGGCGCAGGCTTCAGCCTGCGGAGTCCACACTCGTGTGGACCCTTGCGCCTTCACCCCCCCGCCTCGTCGAAATCCCCTCTCAGTATGCGCTGCGAAACCGGCAGCGCCTCCTCCTCCGTGTCCAGCACACGGTCGATGTCCGGCTTGCGCCCCAGCGCGCCCCACGAGGAGAAGGGCTCAATCCCCGTCTGGCCCTGCACCCGGCGGCACACGTAGAGAAACGGATCCGGAATCATGTCGGGCAGGATGGGCGAGTGCGTGGTCACCACCAACTGCGTCTCGCCCGTCCCGGCGCGCGCCGTCAACAGCTCCGCAATGCGGCGTATGCGCCCGGGATGCACGCCGTTCTCCGGTTCCTCGAAACCGATCAGCCCCGGCGGCTCCTTGGCCCCGCCCAGCGCCAGCAGCCCCAGCACCCGCAAGGTGCCTTCCGATAGCACTCGCGAGGGCACCGGCATCCCGCCCTCCAGCAGCCTCAGCTCCACCTCGCCCGCGCTGCTCACCCCCACGTCAATCCCGGTCACCGACGGGATGATGCTCTGAAGCGTCTTCTCCAGCGTGCGGAACTGCCCCTCGTCCACCGCCCGCAAAGTGTTCAGGTAGCAGGCCAGATCCTCCCCCATCAGCCCTATGTGGCCCACCTCCTTGACCGGACTGGCCGCCCGCATCCGCTCCCGCGGCTCGAAGTAGAAGAACAGCCAACTGGCCAGTTCCTGCCGCATGGCCACCAGGTGCGGGTAGTGAGGCGGATACAGCGGCCGCGACAGGATGGTGTGGTCCAGGCAACGGTCGTAGTAGGTGGGGTGCGCCTGGCGCTCCATGCGCAGGTGCAGCTTCTCGCCCACCCGCTCCAGGAACGGCATGGGACTCCTGGTGGGCTCCCCCTGGGGCGTGAGGGCCGCCAGGTACTCGTCGGCCACGCGCAGAATGCCGGACTTCGGAAGAATCTCCAGCTCCAGCCGGTAGCGCATCAGCTTGCGCCGCACGAAGCTGTGCTCCCTCTGGCCTTCGCTCTCCTCCGCGCTGCGCCCCCGCTTCATCTCCCGCACCTGCCGGTCCACAGTCCGCGCCGCCGCGGGCGACAGTTCGACGTCCACTTCAATGCCGAAGGAGGCCGACTCCCGCTTCAACAGGCCCCGCACCCCGTCGCGCGGGAAGGTGAACGACTCCAGCGGCGTGCCCCGGTAGGGCGGCTCGAAGGCGGCCTTCAGGTTGTGGCTCACCGCGGTGCGCGACAGCAGTTGCAGCGCATCCAGGAAATTGCTCTTGCCGGCCGCGTTGGGCCCGAATAACACGGTGAGCGGCTGAAGCTCCAGGCTGACATCGGCCAGCGACTTGTACCCGCGAATCTTAATGCGCCGCAGCATAGCTCTCCTCCAGGGCGCGCTTGGTCATGGATGCCATCCTAGCGCAGGCGCCGGGGCGCCGGGGGCAGGGCGAGCGGGTGCCGAGAGGAGGGAGTGCGGGGCGAGTTGGGTTTGTTCTGGAATTTTTTGTATTCCGGCGGCTCCCGGGAACACGCCCACAGGGCCGATGCTGAGCTGGGCGTTGGGGCTGTCGGCGTGGGTTTTCTTGTTGCCGGGCATAGTACGCCTCCGGCTACAGTGTAACGGGAGGCGGGTTGTAAGCAGCGGGCGGTGTATGCCAGGTGGCTGAAAAGGCGGGGGAAAGAGAATCGCGCGCGGGGTCGCCGGATGCCGGAGCCGGGGGCCAAGTGCGGCTACTGTGCTATGCTCCTCGTTGCATGAAGCCCGTCCGTTGGACGCCTCACGCCTTGGATAACCTCGCCGCTCGCGAAATCGATCCCAAGGAAGCGCAGCAGGCTCTTCTGCACCCTGACTGCACGCGGCCCACGCACCTTTCCCGAACCATGCGCCTGCGCCGCTATCCCGATCGCACCCTGAATCAGGACATGTTGCTCTGCGTGGTCACCGAAGAGACAATAGAGGAGACGGTGGTAGTGACGGTGTTCAAGACCTCGCCACTGGAGAGGTACCTGCGGGAGGTACAGCCGTGAAGATCCGCTACGACAAGCAAACCGACTCGCTGGTCATTACGCTCCGCGACGAGCGCATCAAGGAGAGCGATGAGGTCCGCCCCGGTGTGATCGCCGACTTCGGCTATGACGGGGGAGTCGTGCGTTTCGAGATCCTCGGCGCCTCCCGGCTTGTGGCCAACACCCAGGAGATTCAGTTCTCCATCGGTGGGTGATCCTCCACCCCCCTTCGCGCCATCGTACGCCTGCCCCGCACAGCGGCCCCGCTACCTCGTCACTCCACCCGCACACCGCGCCAGTACGCGTTGCCGGCCACCCGGTCCGCCAGCAGGGTCCGCTGGTACACCCGGATCTCGACCTCCTGCCCGCTGAAGGCCGCCAGATCCAGCGCCACCTTCTGCCAGCTCCTCTCACCCCCGGCGCCTTCCACCAGCCGCCCCAGCACATTGGTGTTGTTGACGAAAACCTCCAGCCGCCAGCCGCAGCCCCGGTCGGCGGCCACTTCCATTTCCAGACGCGGGCTGGCGCCGAGCTTCACCCTCCGCCGCAGCACGGCGCCACGGATCTCGTCCCGCGGCCAGGTGGCCAGCGTATCGCCATCCAGGTAGGTCATGCGCGCGCAACGCGGGCCGCCGATGCCCGGTCCGGGGTTGCCGCCGAATCCGGCGCGCTCGAGCGTCCATTCCGGATTCCAGTACTTCGTCAGATCCGCCAGCCGGAACAGCTCCGGCGGCTGCGTTGCGATCGCTCGATAGGGAACCGTGACCGCCTCCCCGGTCACCGTGGAGCCGTTGGCGGCCAGCATCCGCCGCCCCAGGGCCACTATGCGGCGGACCACATCGGAGATGCGCTCATCCACCCGGGGCGTCAACTCTACATTCCCCAGCTTCGCCCCTTGCATGCGGTCGCCGAGCGGCTCCACCAGTTGCGGCGGCAGTGCCCGGCCGCCACGCATGGCGCCGACCACCGCGCCGCAGTTCGCGGCGTTGCAGTCCGCGTCCGAGTAGTCCGCGGCGCGCCAGGCCAGGTTCAGGGTCGTGAGGAAGTCGCCGCCGCCGAACCAGACGCTGGCCGCCACCAGCCCTCCGTTAGCCACGGCATTGTTCACGGTGGGATACTCGGTGTGCCACCGGTCCTCGACCGCCTGGAACACCTCCGCGGCCGGGCGGCCCTGCTCGGCCATCGAGATCACCAGGTCCAGGCACTGGCGGCAGGGCGAGGCGGGGTCCACCAGCCGGGCCGCCTCGCGGACGATGCGCCGCGAATCCGTCTCTCGGAAGGCCAGGCTGACCATGCCCGCGACGAACACTGCGCCGTCCACCGCCTCGGCGTGCCCGTTGATCTTCCCGTAGGCGCGGGCCAGCCGCCCAGCCAGGTTCGGATCCCCCGCAGCCACCATCCCGTACAGGTCCGCGCTGAACTGCGGGCCGATGGTCCACCACAGCCGGTTGTGGCGCGGATGGCCGGCCTGGCTGCCAGGAACGCCCCGGGCCAGCGCCAGCCGTGTCTGCTCGCTGGATCCCCAGGTGCCCGCCGAGTTCTCCTTCCACTGCCGGCCCAGCTCGTCGAGCGTCAGGTTGAGGCCGTACTTCTCGAAGGCCCGCAGGGCCACCAGCTCATAGTAGTAGTCGTCATCCACCGGCGCGGCCGGGTACTCCTTCGGATACCGGTCCACCAACACCAGCGGGCTGGAGGCCACCTTGCCCTCGAACTGGAAACCGGCCAGCGTCCCGATGATCTGGCCGAGCCAGGCCCCGCGCACGCGGTCCTCATACTCGGCCAGGCCCAGCTTCAAGGGGCGGTCTTGGGCCGCCACCATCAGGACCAGGCCCAGGCCAAGCGCAGTCATGCGGTACATGGCTGTCATTCTACAGTGCTGTCTCGCAAATGCGCTGACCATGCCGCCCCGATCGGGTCGGGTGACCGGGATTGCGCCCGGCCACCCTCCCACACCACCGGACGTGCGGTTTTCCGCATCCGGCGGTTGAACGCGGCGGCCCTGACGGCTGGCCGCAAGGTCCGATGGCGCTGGAAACCCATACCGCCACGGCACGGCCTTGGACCGCCCGGAGTGCATCGTCGAGGTCGCCGCCATGAACCAAGCGCCGCGCCGCAGATACCTCCCCCTCAACCGCAACCCCCGCGTGTCGCGGATCACCGGAGCAATCCCTCCCATCAG
This sequence comes from Acidobacteriota bacterium, assembly GCA_016871095.1. GTDB lineage: Bacteria > Acidobacteriota > Terriglobia > Bryobacterales > Bryobacteraceae > VFZS01. The sequence continues at coordinate 80 of VFZS01000017.1, read as the reverse complement.
CAGGTCATGGTTGACAGGGTCGAACAACTGGGCAGTGTTCAGATCCACCGCCCAGTCCTGGCCCTGTTCGGCGTACCGTT
>VFZS01000016.1 GCA_016871095.1 Acidobacteriota bacterium | reverse complement strand
GGTGCGGCTGCCCGCAAGGTGCGACCCGGAGGAGCGCAGACATGAATCGCGAGTCAATCCATGCCGCCCGAGTGTCACGGAGGGGTCTACTGAAGGCTGCGGCGTTTCCCTGTCTGGTTCCACGCCAGGTGCTGGGAGGTCGAGGGCGGACCGGCGCGAATGACCGTATCCGGGTCGGCGTCATCGGCGTGGGCAATCGCAGCAACCTGTTGATTGACCAGTTGCCGGCGGAGGCCGAGGTGGTGGCGGTAGCCGACTGTTTCCCGCGGCGGTGCCACGAGTCGGCGGCCAAGCGAAAGGCCGCCTGGCGCATCCATCAAGACTACCGGCGGATGCTGGAGGAGAAAGACATCGACGGCGTGATCGTGGGAACGCACGACCACGGACGGGTGCTCTGCTCGATTCATGCCTGCCAGGCCGGCAAGGACGTTTACGCCGAGAAGCCGCTGACGCTGTATGTCGAGGAGGGCCGCGCGCTGGTGCGCGCCGCGCGCAGGCACGGGCGCGTGTTCCAGGTGGGCAGCCAGCAGCGCTCGATGGCCATGAACCGGCTGGCCTCCGAGTTCGTGCGCCAGGGCGGGATCGGGCGTGTCCAGTTCGTCTTGGGCGTGAACTACACCGGCCCCACCCGCTACACCGGCCTGCCCGCCGAGCCGGCGCCCGAGGGGCTGGACTGGGACATGTGGCTCGGCCAGACCGAAATGCGGGCGTACAACTCGAAGCTCCAGTTCGGCTGGATGCGCTGGTGGGACTACTCGGGCGGCGAGATGACCAACTGGGGCGCGCACGGCCTCGACCAGGTGCAGGCGGCGCTGGGAACGGACGGCGCCGGGCCGGTCGAGTTCTGGCCGCTTCCCGATGGCCCCCGCGGCGCGCTGGCCTTCCGCTACTCGAGCGGCGTGACCGTGCGGCTGGAGATGCCCTCCGGCGAGCTGAACGGCGGCGCCATCTTCGTGGGCGAGAAAGGGCGGATCGAGATCGTGCGGAACGATTTTCGGACCGACCCGCCGAAAATGATAAAGGATCTGCCGCCGCCCGAGGAAGTGCGGAAGTGGCGTGACGACGTGGCGCTGTGGCAGGCTAAGTATCACATGCAGGACTGGCTGAACTGCATGCGAACGCGGAGTACGCCGCTGGCCGATGTCGAGATCGGGCACCGCTCGGTGAGCGTCTGCCATCTCGCCAACATCACGCGGCAGCTCGGGCGCAGGCTCCGGTGGGACCACGAAGCGGAGCGCTTCACCGGGGACGAGGAAGCGAACAGGCTGTTGCGCCGGCCCCGCCGGAAGGCCTACGAGCTGCCTGCCTAAGTGTAGCGCCGCCCACCGCCTCGAACGGGGACAGACGGAACGTTCCCCCACTTCATCACCGGTGCAGACGGCGCAGAATCTGCGGGGAACGTTCCGTCTGTCCCCGCAGGAGCGCTCAGTCCCGCACGCGCCACTCGAAGAGGCCGGCGGGGGCGCCTTCGCGTAACTGCGCCCGCAAGCGCAGGCGGGTGGTTTCGACCGGGCGGAAGGCAGCGGCGCTGAAGGCGTCCTTGCGCAGCTCGAAGCCCGCGGCGGCGGCCACGGGCTGCCAGGACTTGCCGTCCCACCATAAGACCTCCCAGGACTCCGGGAGGCGGCAGCCGCCCCGCGTTGCGTCCTCGGCCCAGTAGACCTCCACGGAGGAGACACGGCGGGGCGCCGGGAAGACGTACTCGACCCACTCGCGCGTGCCGCGGCGCTCCGGCCAGGTGAAGCGGTGCACTTGCTGGTCGGAGGAACTGGCCGGAACCACCCCGTCGTGGATCACCGTGGGCGGCTCGAAGTGCGAGGCCGCGGAGGCCAGGATGACCGGCGGCGGCTCGCCCCACTCGCGCGCGGCCGGACCGTCGCCGATTTGCGGGAAGGCCGCGATGCGCAGGCGCGCGCAGCCCATGGGGATGAGCTGTAGGTCCTCGAGCGGCTCGGCGGAGCGCACGGGTCCCGGTTGGACCTCGCCCACCATGCCGTTCGATTCCTGCTTCCACTGCGGGATCCGCCTGCCCTTGGCGCGCAGGGTGATGGGGGCGTCCTCCAGCGTGAAGGGTTGAGCGGGCAGCGCGCCAGGGCGCTTCACCACTTCAAAGCCGGCGGCGGGATTCAGAGTGTCCACCACCAGCCCGTAGTTCCAGGGCGTGGTGGGGTACACCTCGAAGCCGGGCCAGGCCTCGGTTCCCTCGGCGCGCACCCAGCGCTCTCCGATGCGTAGCGAATAGGCAAGCGGCCCGCGATGCACCGAGACGGTGTTGCGGTTCCTGGTCCAGATGGTCAAGTCGATGCGCATGGGCAGCTCGAGCTGCACCCGGTCGCCCCGCTGCCAGGTCCGCTCGATGATCACCCAGCCGCGCGCGGTCTTAGGCAGGGTCACGGGTTTCCCGTTGAGGCTCACCTTGGGCTGGTCGCACCAGCCGGGGATGCGCAGCGCGAGCGGAAACCGCACCGGCGCCGCGGGCGAAACGGTGAGGTTGACCGCGCCGTCGAAGGGATAGTCTGTGGTCTCCTTTACGGTCACCTCGGTGCCCGCGCCCACCTTGGCCCTGACGTCGCTGGCCACGTAGTAGACCGCCGCCAGGCCGTTGCCCGGCGTGGCCATCCAGGAGTACTCGGCGAAGTAGGGCCAGCCGAAGGCCACGTTGTGCTGGCAGCAGCGGTACTGGTGCGGGTTGTAGGAGAACATGTCGCCGCTGTTCTGGATGAGCGGCGCCTTGTTCTGCCGGTCAAGCTGCACCTGGTTGGGGGCGGTGAGGTAGTGCAGGCCCTTGAGGTCGGGGGTCATCGAGGGGGGCAGGGAATTGAAGGCCACCTCCTCGGCCCGGTCCAGCCACAGCGGATCGCCGGTGATGGCGGCCAGCATGGAGTGGCTGAACATGATCTCGACCATGGCGCAGGTCTCGGCGCCCTGGCGCGGTCCGGTGAATCCCGGCCGGGCGTTCTCATCGGCCCCATAGAGTCCGCCGGGGACCTGGCCGTAGATGCCGCGCACGGTGTCGTAGACCCGCTCGGTGGCTTTCAGGTGGCGCAGATCGCGGGACTGCTGGTAGTACTGCGCCGGTGCGCGGAAGCACTGCGCGACATTGACCACGTGCCAGGTGGGGATCCCTCCGACCCAATCGGCGGTGCGCTCGTGATTGACGTGCGCCAGATCCAGCAGCCAGCGCGCCCCGGTGCGGTTGTAGAGCCAGTAGATGCTGTCCAGGTTGTCGCCCGCGCGCCAGTGCTGCCAACTGAAGGGAGTGAACTGCTCCAGCGGCAGCGTCAGTTGCCAGCGGAAGTACTTCAGCATGAAGTCGAGGATGCGCTTGTCGCCGGTGGCCTCATACATCGAGCGCAGCGGGTACAGCATCACCATGTTGGGCCACAGGTCGGGGGCCTTGCCCTCGAGGCGGTCGCCGATCAGGTTGCCGCGGCTGCCGAAGTAGCCATCCGGACGCTGGCTGGCCAGCACCGCCTCCAGCCAGCGCCTGGATTCGGCCAGGATGCGCTGATCCTGGAGCGCGTATCCCAGGTTGTAGTAACCCTTCAGCCAGTAGGGCAGCTCCTCCCAGCCGTGCTGACCCTCCCCGCGCGAGTGCGCCCAGGCGCTGCCCTCGAAGCGGCAGAACTGGCTGATGTCGGAGAGCCGTCCGGTGAAGCCCTCCGCCATCAGCTCGAGTTGCCGCCGCAGCCAGCCCCCGGCGCGGACGCTGCCCATGGGGAGCTTCACCAGCGGGCTCGGCAGCAGCGGCGCGCGATTGTCGGCGTAGTGCGTGTTGGCCCCACCCGGCAGCACGGCAACGGTGCGGGCCGGGCTGTCTGGGACGACGGCGGTTCTCTTCTCCTGCGCCGGCAGCAGCGCGGCGCAGACCATCAGCAGGGCGGACCTTCGCATGGGTTGATTATAGGTCTTCCGCGGGCTTTCGTCTGCGCTATGATGACTTCTCGCATGGAAGAAACCGAGACTCCGCAACCGCCCAAGGTGTCCGTGCTGATCGTGTCGCATAACAGCGCCGCGCCGCTGCGACGCTGCCTCGAGGCGCTGGAGCGCTCCCAGCAGCGCGAGAGCTTCGAGATCCTGGTGGTGGACGCCGGCTCGCTCGACGAAAGCCCCACCCTGGACCTCGAGTTCCCGAACGTGACCATCCTCCGCTTGCCGCGCCACTTCGGTCTCACCAAGGCGCTCAACATCGGCATGCGCACGGCCAAGGGCGAGTTCGCGCTGTTCCTCGAGGCCAGCGTCGAGGCGCTGCCGGAAACCGTCAGTGGCCTGGCCGCGGCGCTCGAAGCCGAGCCTGAGGCCGTGGCGGTGTGCCCTCTGCTGGTGAGTCCGGAAGGGCAGCCCGCGCCCGAGATTTACCGGCTGCCGGACGCTCAGGGGATTGCCGCGGCGCGGCGCGCCCTCGACTGGGGCCAGCCCGCGCCAGTGGAGACGGCGGCCGAGCGGGTTTCAGTCCAGATGCCGAGCCTGGCGGCGCTCATGGTGCGGCTCTACTTCCTGCGGGGCCTGCGCTACATCGACGACCACTACGGCAACTCCTGGATCGAGGCCGAGATCTGCTTTCAGATCCTGCGCGCCTCGCGCAAGATTCTGCTGGCGCCCGGGGTGCGCGCCGTGCGGCACTCGGAGCCGGCCCGCGTGTTCGCGCAAGGGGTGCGCATCGACGCGCTCTTGGCGGCGGATTGGGCTTTGTGCGCCTCCGTCTACGCGGGCAAGCGGTACGGGTTTCTGGCCGCGCAGAGAGTGCGTTGGGGGGCCGTCCTGGGCGCGCTGGGCGCTTTGTTCGGCTTCCGCCGGCTGGGCTACCACTGCCATCGCCTGGTCTATCTGCTGCAAGGTCAGAAGTTGGACGGCAGCCAGCGGCTGCTGTGAGCGACTAGGGCTCAGGCCTTAGGCTGGCATCCATTCTCACCGTAGTGCTGCGTCCGGCCATGCCCACGGCCGATCTAGTGAGTGACGTGGAAGGCCCTCTCGGTACACTGATCTGGGTTGCCATGCCCTTCGTCGTGGCCGCCGGCTCTGGGCTGCTGGCCGCCATCATCATGCAGGCGCGCATGGAGGTGGCGCTGGCGCAGCAGCGGGACGGGCTGGCTGAGGCGCGCACGCTGCTGGCCGTCGCCAACCGCAACACGGAGGAGCGGATCCGGGCCGCCGAGGAAACCGCGCGGCGCAAGGCCCTGGACGAGTTCATGTCCGACATCCGCATTGAGGAACGCCACTACATCCGCGAGAGCCAGTCGCTGCTGGCCAACCAGCGCTCGCTGGTGCTGCAAGAGCGGGTCTTCTTCCGCAACATCCCGCTTACCGAATGGCTGGAAAAGGAGTTCCCCATCTCGCAGGGCGGGCTGGGGCGCAATCTGCCCGAGGTCCGTGGCGGGGAAAGCCCTAAGCTGCTTAAGTGAGCGGCTTGCCCGTCACCAGAGTCTGGGGAAACCTCCCTCACGAGCCGCGGTTTCGATATAGAATCGGGGCTGGCGCCACCGGCAGGAAGTCTGCCGGGGCCAAGGGTGTCGCTCTATGCTGCCCGGACTCATGCGCAGCCAGGCCCAGCGGGCGTACTGCGGGGCCGCCCTGGTGCTGCTGATCCTGACACCTCTCGGCTACACCCGTCTTCCCCGCTGGGATCCGATGGTCTCTGCTATCGGCGCCGTCTGTCTTGCCGCGCTCGCTTGCCTGATGGCAAGTCTTCAGGACGGGATACCCCTGTCCGCGAGCGTCAAGACGCTGCTGGGGTGGTCCTATGGAATCGGCGCCATACTCCTGATGACCGGCTGGCCCTGGTGGCACGATCTTCTTTCGGCGTGGGTGAAGGATCCCCGTTGGAGCCGCACATTGGGCATGGTTGATTTTGCGCTCCCCGGCATGATCCTGCTGCCGGTCGGCGCCGTCTTCCTACAGGTTTTCCGGCTCCATCGGGCCTGGCCGGAGCGAGCCTACATACTGGGCGGACTCGGCTTGATGGTTCTGTTCCTGGGAAAGACCTGGCTGGACCTGTTCGAGATCTGGTTCGCGGAGTTCATCAGCGTCAACTGGTTCATGGCCGCGCTGTTCTGGACGCCGGTGGCGCTGGTGGTGGCCACCATGGGTATGTTTTTCGGCTGCCTGCCGCAGGAGTTTCACCGGCCTTCGTGGCGCGGATCGGTGACCGCGGTCTGCTATCTGGCGGCAGCAGCCATGGTTCCGGTTGGATTCTGTGCGAACGGCACTGGACAGCTCCAGCTTGCGGACGCGGCCGCATTGGCAGTCGCTATCGGCATACTCGCTCCCGCCTCGGTGGTGACACGGCGCTGGATTCTCGCCAGGTTCGGAGGAGGATCGCGCTGAGCAGGCGCCTGCCGACCGCTGAAGTGAGCTACTTGCCCATCACCAGCATGCGGGTGGCGACCACGAAGAGGAAGCCGGCGTAGACTCGCCGCACCATGGTGGGGGGCAACGAAATCATGATGCGCGCGCCGAAGTAGGCGCCCAGGAACAGGCCCAGCGCGATCAGCGCGGCGTAGCGCAGGTTCATCGAGCCGTTGCGGTAATACTCGGCCGCGCCCAGCAGGCCCACCGGGGGGATCAGCGCCGCCAGGCTGGTTCCGATGGCCTCCAGGTCCTTCACCTTCAGGATCAGAATCAGCGCCGGCACGATAATCAGGCCGCCGCCGATGCCGAACATCCCGGCGAACACGCCGGCCACCAGTCCGATGCCAAGCAGGGTCGCGTAGAGCATGGTCCTCCGAGTCTAGCAGACACCCTCGGGCGGGCGAGCCTGTTACAATAGAAAAAAAGCCTGTTCCCCATGGTCGCCAGCGGCACAATTGTCGAAGAGATCCTGGAGCTGAAGCAGCAGCGCCAGGCCATCCTGCTGGCGCATCACTACCAGGAAGCGGAGATCCAGGAGCTGGCGGATTCGATCGGCGACAGCCTGGAGCTGGCGCGGCGGGCTCGCGAGATCGAAGGCCGGGTGATCGCCTTCTGCGGCGTGTGGTTCATGGCCGAGACCGCCAAGCTGCTGAACCCCCACCGCATCGTGGTGGCGCCCGACCGGGAAGCCGGATGCAGCCTGGTGGATGCCTCCCCCGCCGGGCAGGTTCGGGCGTACCGGCGGCGCAATCCCGGTCACGTCATCGTCAGCTACGTGAACACCTCGGTGGAAGTCAAAGCCGAGAGCGACATCCTGTGCACCTCGCGCAACGCCGTGCGAGTGGTCAACTCGATCCCGCGCGAGAAGACCGTCCTGTTCCTGCCGGACCGCAACCTGGGGCTGTGGGTGCAGCGGCAGACCGGGCGGGACAACATGAAGATCTGGCAAGGCGCCTGCATTGTGCACGCCACTTTCACCAGCCGGAGGCTGGCGGCGGCGCGGGTCGAGCACCCCGGCGCGGTGGTGGCGGCGCATCCCGAGTGCCCCGAAGAGGTGCTCCACCAGGCTGACTTCGTGGGCTCGACCTCGGCCATCGTGGACTGGTGCGCGCGCACGGACGCCCAGGAGTTCATCGTGCTGACCGAGAGCGGCATCTCCTACTCGCTGGCGCGGCGCGCCCCGGGCAAGCGCTTCGTGTTCATCCCCAACGAGGAGTGCAACTGTAGCGAGTGCCCCTACATGAAGCTCAACACGCTGGAGAAGCTGCGCGACTGCCTGCGCGACCTGGAGCCGCGGGTCGAGGTCCCCGAGGAGACCGCGCGCCGGGCGCTGCTGCCCCTGGAGCGCATGCTGGCCCTGCGGTAGCGCCCTTCTACCGTCTTTCGTGGCGTGGCCTACAGCCTTGGCGGTATAGCCCCGGATGGCCCCTTCCACATACCCTGGGAGTGTGAAGAAGATCGTCGTAAGTGACCTGGACGGGACCCTGCTGGACGGCCGCACCTACTCCTTCCAGGCGGCCGAGCCGGCGCTTCGGGCGCTCAAGAAGGAGCAGATCCCTCTGGTGCTGTGCACCAGCAAGACCCGCGCCGAGGTTGAGTACTGGCGCAGCCAGTTGGAGAATACCGATCCTTTCATCGTGGAGAACGGCGGTGCGGTTTACGTGCCGCGGGACTGCTTCCCGTTTGGCGTGCCCGGCGCGGCCAGCCGCGAAGGCTACGCCGTGATCGAGTTGGGCACGCCGTACCAGGAGCTGGTGTCCGCTCTCGCGGGCGCGGCGCGGGAGGCCGGCTGCCGGGTGCTGGGTTTCCACGACCTCAGCGTGGCCGAGATCTGCCTGCGCTCGCACCTGCCGGTGAACCAGGCGGTGCTGGCCAAGCAGCGCGAGTACGACGAGCCCTTCGAGATCCTGGACGATGGCTGCTACCGGGTGCTGGAAGCCATCGAGCGGATGGGGAAGCGCTGGACGCGCGGCGATCGTTTCTACCACATCCTGGGCAACAGCAGCAAGGCCGAGGCCTTGAAGCGCCTGGCCGCCCTGTATCAGCAGGCGTTCGGCGAGGTGCAAATCGTGGCGCTGGGCGATGGCTGGAACGATGTCGGGTTTCTCAAGGCGGCGGACGTGCCCCTGCTGGTCCGCTCCCCCTTCGCGGCGGTGCTGAAACGGGCCGTGCCGAACGGACAGGTTACCAGCGCCCCCGGCCCCCACGGCTGGAACGAGGCCGTGCTGGCGGCCATCGCGGCCTGAGCGCCGGGCTGCGATAATCGTGCATGTGACCAGTGCCCCGGCCCCCGTGTTCTTCCCGGCCGTGCTGATGGCTCCAGCAGGGGAGGGGCTGAGCCTCCCGTTGGCCATGCTGGTGGTGTTCGGCTCGGCCAAGCTGCTGGCGGAGTTGTTCGAGCGCCTCCGGCAGCCGGGCATCGTGGGGGAGATCCTCGCCGGCATGCTGATCGGCCCCGCTGTGCTGGGGTGGATAAGGCCGAACCAGTTCTTGGGCAGCCTGGCCGAGCTGGGCGTGATGTTCCTGCTGTTCCGGGTGGGGCTGGAGGTCAAGTCCTCCGAGCTGATGGGCGTGGGACGCACGGCGCTGCTGGTGGCGGTGCTGGGAGTGGCCCTTCCCTTCGTGCTGGGCTGGGGCATCCTGCTGGCCTGGGGGGAGTCGCAGGTGGAGGCCATCTTCGTGGGAACCGCCATGGTGGCTACCAGCGTGGGGATCACGGCGCAAGTGCTGGCGGCCAAAGGGTACCTCAGCAGCCAGTCAGCCAAGATCATTCTGGCGGCGGCGGTGATTGACGATGTGCTGGGGCTGCTGGTGCTGGCCGTGGTCAGCAGCGTGGCCCGCGGGCAGGTGAACCTGCTGGCGCTGGGGAGCACGGCGTTGCTGGCCATCGGATTCACCTTCATCGTGGCTAAGTGGGGCACGCCCACGGTCCGGCGCGTGGCCCCGCGGGTGCAGGAGCGGCTGCGCGGGCGGGAGGCACAGTTCGCCATGGCGATGTGCCTGCTGTTCGCGCTTTCCTGGCTGGCCGCTTACCTCGGGGTGGCGGCCATCGTGGGAGCGTTCCTGGCCGGGATGGCCCTTTCGGAAAGCGCGGGACGCCGGGTGCAGGATCTCTCACACGGCGTCACCGAGCTGCTGGTGCCCTTCTTCCTGGCGGGCATCGGACTGCACCTGGATATCAGGGCCCTGGCGCAACCCTCCGTGCTGCTGCTGTCGCTGGTGATTCTGGTGGCGGCGATGTTGTCGAAGTTCGTCGGCTGCGGACTGGGGGCGCTGGGTATGGGCCGTGGCGATGCGGTGCGCGTGGGTGTGGGCATGGTGCCGCGTGGCGAGGTGGGCATGGTGGTGGCGCAGATCGGCCTGGGCATGGGGGTGATGGGCGCGCACGTATACGGCGTGGTGGTGTTCATGGCGGTGGCAACCACGCTGGTGGCTCCGCCCCTGCTGGTCATGGCCTACCGTGGTCTGCCTCCGGCGGAGCCCTTGGAGGAGGAGGTTTTCCACCTGGGTTGAGCTGGCGCCCGCCGTGGTGCGGAGACGGCGGGCTTGCGCTATCCTGTCTGCTGGCTGCGCGTCATGCCCTCGCGAACGGGTCCCATTCTAGGCCTTGGCTTCGGCACCCTGCTGGCGCTGATTGCGCTACTCGGGTTGGGATCGTACCGGCGGGCTAACCAGATCCACCTGGAAATCCTGAGCGCCCAGGAGGGCTATCTGCGCAGCGAATCGGCCCTCCATCGCACACGCTCGTCCATCCACCTGAGCGCCATCCTGATCCGGGATTTCCTTCTGGACCCCTCGCACTTGACCGCCGACTTGCACCGTCGCGAGCTGGCCCAGTTGCGGTCGGCCATGCAGAAGGACCTGACAGAGCTGGAGCGCCTGGCGGATCCCGCCGAGCGCGCGCTGCTGAGGCAATTGGATGCGGAGTTGGACGCCCTGTGGGAGTCCTGGAAGCCCATCTTCGAGTGGACGCCGCAGCAGAAGCTGGCCTTGAGCGCGCTGTTCCTGCGAAAGCAGGTGTTGCCCCGGCGGCAGGCGGTGCTGAACATGGCCGATGAAGCCGGTCAACTGATCGAAGCCAGCCTGCGAACGCACCAGCGGGAGATCGAGCGGAGCCGGCAGAGCTCCTGGCGCTACCAGGTCCGCATGCTGGCGGCGGCGCTGGCGCTGGGCCTGCTGGTGGCCGGCTTCAGCGTGTACCGCATCTCGCGGCTGGAGTTGCACAACCGGTGGCAGCGCGAACGGGCCGAGCACGCGGAACAGGGGCTGCGTCTGCTATCGCGGCGGCTGGTGAAGACTCAGGAGGAGGAGCGCAAGGCGCTGTCGCGGGAGCTGCACGACGAAGTGGGCCAGGCCCTAACCGCGGTGCGCATGGAGCTGGGGAACCTGACGGCGATGCGGGAGGATCCGAGGCCTTCCTTTCAGGAGCGGGTGGCGCAGACCAAGCTGCTGGTGGAGGGCGCCATGCAAATGGTCCGTGACCTCGCCATGGGGCTGCGCCCCTCGATGCTGGACGATCTGGGGCTGGTTCCCGCGCTCCAGTGGCAGGCGCGCGAGTTCTCCCGCCGCTGCGGGACTCGGGTGGACCTGGATGTGGATGGCGAGCTGGAGAGCTTGCCCGAAGCGCACCGGACTTGCGTGTATCGAGTGGTGCAGGAGGCGCTGACCAACTGCGCGCGCCACGCCCAGGCCCGGAACGTCCGGGTGGCCATTCATGGGGGAGTCGGGCAGCTCACGCTCATGGTGCAGGATGACGGCGTCGGTTTCGAGGTCCTGGAGCGGCAGGGAACCAGGGGCTTGGGGCTGGTGGGGATGCAAGAGCGCCTGCAAGCGCTGGGCGGATCGCTGGAGATCATCTCCCAGCCCGGCAAAGGCACGCTGGTGCACGCGACGCTGCCCGTCTCGCCGGAGGCGGGGAGCTAGTCCCGTGACCACCTGGTTCGATTCCTGGTGACGTGGTAGGAAGTCCGGCGGGCTGGCCATCGTGGGCAGTCGCAAAGGAAACCAGTCTGTTGGTCACGGGACTAGTGTGGTGAATCCGAAATGCCTCTACAGGCCGCTCCCTGATGGGACGGTGAAGGAATCGCCGGCGCAAGCTGAAGCTGGCGCCACTGGCGCCACGCCAGTGCATGTGACCAGCTTCAGCTTGTCGGCGCCCCGGGGTTCGCGGGGCGGTTCTTTCACAACCCCGTAGGCCAGTGGTCCGGCGGGCGCCGTAACGGCATCCCGGCTGCGAAACACGGGTGGCTGTCGCTGGCCGAAGGCCGCGTGACGCGGCGGCTTGTCGGGTCCAGCCCGCGGGTTCGGCAAGGGAGGCGTGAGGGGCATATACTGAACGTGTCCGGGATTCCAGACGGGGATCCCAGTTGAGGAGTACGGCGATGACGAAAACCAGAGTTTGGGTAGTGGCTGTGCTGGGCGCGGGGATGGCGGTGATCACCCTGGCGCAGGAGTCGCGTGGAACCATTCTCGGGCGGGTCACGGATCCCACCGGCGCCATGATTCCCAGCGTGGAGGTGCGCGTGACCAACGTGGCCACCGGCGCGGCCGCTTCCACCAGGACTAATTCATCGGGGAATTACACGATTCCTTTCCTGCTGCCCGGGATCTACACCCTGACGGCGGAGCTGGTCGGCTTCAAGACGTTCCGGCGTGACGGCATTCAGGTGCGCGTGAATGACTCGCTGGAGGTCAACGTGGAAATGACGGTGGGCGACGTGGCCGAGCGGATCGAGGTGACCGCCGCCACGCCGCTGCTGGAGACGACGACCGCCTCCCTGGGCCAGGTGGTGGACGAGCGGCGCATGACGGAACTGCCCGTGCAAGCGGGCAACCCCTTTGAGCTTGTGCTGCTGGCCCCCGGCGTGACGAACGCCACCAACCTGCGGCTGCGCAAAGCGGGCTGGAACAACGCGCCCTCGCAGATCATGACCGACGGCAACCCCCAGTACTCGAATGAATTCACCATCGACGGCGTGACGAACACCTTCTCCAGCGGCACCACCCCGCGCGTGGCGTTCTCCCCCCCGCAGACCGCGGTAACCGAGATCAAGGTGCAGACCGCCACTTACGATGCCAGCCTCGGCCACACTCCCGGCTCGGTGATCAACGCCAGCACCAAGGCCGGGACGAACCAGGTGCGTGGCGAGCTGCACTACTGGCTGAGCAACAGCGCGCTGGACGCGCCGGATTTCTTCCAGAACCGCGCTGGCCAGCGCCGGCCGGTCTACCAGGACAACCGTTACGGCGCCTCCGCAGGCGGGCCGGTCTACCTGCCGAGAACCTACGACGGCAGAAACAAGACCTTCTTCTTCTACGCCTGGGAGGCCAACAAGTGGGGCGTGCCGGGCACGTGGATCGGAACTGTGCCGCAGCCCGCGCAGCTCAACGGCGATCTATCGCCACTGCTCGCCCTGGGCTCCAACTACCAGATCTACGACCCCGCCACCATCAAACCCGCTCCCGGCGGCCGCTTCAGCCGCGAGCCCTTCCCCGGCAATATCGTCCCCGCCAGCCGCATCAACAGTCTGGCGAAGAACATCGGACGTTACTGGCCGGCCCCCACCGAGGCGGGCACGCGCGACGGGCGCAACAATTACTCCACGCCGACGAAGGCGCTGGAGGATTACTACGTGCACCTGGTGCGCCTGGACCACAACTTCAGCCAGAACCATCGCACCTTCCTGCGCCTGCACTACGACTGGTGGGAGGAGGAGAAGAACAACCACTACCATAACGCCTACGAGGGCATCTTCTTGAACCGCATCAACCGCGGCCTGGCGATTGATGACGTGCTGGTGCTGCGCCCCACCATGGTGCTGAACCTTCGCTACGGGCTGACCCAGCAGGAGTTTCCGGAGCGGCGACGGAGCCGTGGGTTCGACCTCACCTCGCTCGGTTTCTCGCCGGCCGTGACCTCGCTCGCCGACAAGTCCCTGGCCACCTTTCCGAACCTCTCCGTGGACGGCTACAGCGCGTTCTCCGGATGGGAGTCAGGCGACGGAGCCAACACCGGCCTCATCCATAGCCTGGTGACCGCCTTCACGCAGTTGCGCGGGAACCACAGCTTTCGCTACGGCGCCGATCTGCGCCTGTATCGCGAGTTCGGCGCGCGGTTTCCGTGCGACATCTCTCCCTGCCTCACTTTTGGGAGCGGCTATACCCGCGGGCCGCTGGACAACTCGCCCGCGGCGCCTATCGGCCAGGGCTTGGCTATGTTCCTGCTGGGGATCCCCGACGGCGGCAGTATGCGTCGAACCGCCAGTTACGCCGAACAGGACCAGTTCTACGCGCTGTACCTGCACGACGACTGGAAAGCCGGCGCCAAGGTGACGGTGAACCTGGGACTGCGCTATGAGTACGAGTCGCCGCTCACGGAGCGCTTTGACCGTTCCGTCAAGGGCTTCGCGTTTGGAGTTTCGAACCCCATCGAGGCGGCGGCCAAGGCCAGCTACGCGCGCAGCCCGATACCCGAACTCGCGCCCGCCGACTTCCGCGTGCTGGGCGGGTTGACGTTCGCCGGCGGCGCGAGCGGTCGGCAGTTGTGGCAGGGCGAAAAGAACAACCTCATGCCCCGCATCGGCCTGGCCTATGCGCTCACTCCCAAGACCGTGCTGCGCACGGGCTACGGGATCTTCTTCGAGAGCATCGGGAGCAACCGGAGTTCCGTAATCCAGACCGGGTTCTCTCAGTCCACGCCGGTCCAAGCCACACGGGACAACGGCCAGACGTTCCTGGTTACCTTCGCCAATCCCTTCCCCGAGGGTTTGCGGGAGCCCCTGGGCGCCGCGGGCGGCCTGACTACCAACCTCGGCCAGGGTCTGAGCTTCTTCCGCGGCCGCCGCCGGCAGCCATATTCACAGCGCTGGTCGATCGGTCTCCAGCGACAACTGCCCCTGGGTTACGTGGCGCAGGTAGCTTACGTCGGCAACCGGGGCACGCGCGCGGACGTGGGCCGCGCCTTGAACGCTACCCCCGGGCGCTACTACAGCACTCTGCCGGAGCGCGATCAGGCCACCATCGACTACCTGTCGCAGCAGGTGCCCAGCCCCTTCTATGGGATCGATCCCATTTACGGCCGCAACACCTCGCGCGCCGCGCTGCTCCGCGCCTACCCGCACTTCTCCGGCGTCTCGATGTCGGAATCGATCGGCTATAGCTGGTACCACTCCCTGCAAGTCAGCGGCGAGCGGCGCTTCAGCCAGCGCCACACTCTTCAGTTCGCCTACACCTGGTCCAAGTTGATGGAGGCCACGGAGTTCTTGAACGACTTCGACGCGGCGCTCTACGAGAGCATTTCCGGCTTCGACCGCACGCACCGGCTCTCGGTAAGCGGCATCTTCGAGCTGCCCTTCGGCCGGGGGCGGCGGTTTGGCTCGTCGCTGTCCGCCGTGCTGGACGGGATCCTCGGGGGCTGGCAGTTGAACACGGTGGTGAACCGGCAGAGCGGCTCTCCGCTCGGCTTCGGAAACGTGATCTTCCGCGGCAACCTGAAGGACATTCCGCTGCCCAAGGGCCAGCGCACGGTGGAGCGCTGGTTCAACATCGACGCCGGCTTCGAGCGCGACTCGCGGAAGCAGCTTTCCTACAACATCCGCTCCGCTCCGCTCCGCTACAGCGGAATCCGGGGCGACGGCCAGGCCCGCTGGGACATTTCGGCGATCAAGTATTTCCCCATCCGGGAGCGAACGACGCTGCAGTTCCGCGCCGAAGCGTACAACGCCTGGAACCATGCGAACTTCAACAACCCGAACACCTCGGTGACCAGCAGCGCCTTCGGCACGGTGACCGGAGTGAGCCCGCTGCCCCGGCAGTTTCAGCTCGCGCTGAAGCTGACCTTCTGACGACAGCGATGGACTACGGGAACCGGCCGCCGCCTTCACGCGCCTGGTTTGCGCAGGGGTCCGCTGTCGCGGCGCTCACCCTGGCCGCGGCACTGACTGCTCCCGCACCCGGCGCGCCTCCGCCCAGCGAGCCGCTCTCGGTGTGGTACGCCCGGCCGGCGCGGGAGTGGGAAGAGGCGTTGCCGGTGGGAAACGGCCGCCTCGGCGCCATGGTGTTCGGCGACCCGGGCGTGGAGCGCCTGCAATTCAACGAGGACACGCTCTGGCAAGGCGAGCCTCGAAGCTACGCCCGCGACGGCGCGCACAAATTCCTGGAGCCCATCCGGCAACTGCTGTGGGCGGGCAAGCAGAAGGAAGCCGAAGCCGTGGCGATGCAGGAATTCATGAGCGTCCCGCTGCGCCAGATGGCCTACCAGGCCTTCGCGGACCTCCTGCTGCTCTTTCCGGGACTGGAGATCAGCGCGGTCCGCCACTACCGGCGGGATCTGAACCTGGATACCGCCATCGCCGCGGTCGAGTTCGAGTCCGAGGGAGTCAGGTACCGGCGCGAGGTGGTGGCGAGTTTCGCCGACCAGGTGATCGCCATCCGCCTCACCGCCAGCCAGCCGGGCAAGATCACATGCAGCGCCGTGTTGCGCCCCGCGCACGCCGGTTCCCGCACTGCCACCGCGGGCCCGGACGAAATCGCTCTCAGCGGCGGAGTGCCGGGCGGAGTGATCCGCTTCGAAGCGCGGCTGCTCGTGCATGCCGGGAAGGCCGGTTTTCTGCACTTGCTGCCAGCGCTCCCCTCGGTCTGGCCGGATGGCCGGGTCACCGGGCTCCGCGCGCGCGGGGGCTTCGACGTGGACATCACCTGGAGAGGTGGGAAGCTGGCCGAGGCGCGGGTGTTTTCCAGGCTGGGGAAGCCGCTGAAGGTGCGCTACGCCGGCCGGGAAGTCGGACTCGCGACCCAGGCGGGCCGGGCCTACGTGCTATCAGGCGACCTGCAGGTTCGATAGGAACAGATGAGGCCCGGCGGTTTCCCCCTCCACGGGCTATACTGGTGCGTTTTGGGAGACCAACGGATGGAAACCCCGCAGCAGGAACTCATTTACCTGGACAACGCCGCCACGGCGTGGCCCAAGCCCGAGAGCGTCTACCGCTTCATGCTCGACTTCTATCGCCGCGCCGGCGTCAACCCGGGACGCAGCGGCTTCGATCTGGCCCTGGAGGCTGGTTCCCTGCTGGACAACCTGCGCAAGCGGCTCACCCGCTTCTTCGGCGGCGACGAGGACGCGCCCGAGCGCCTGTGCTTCGGCTACAACGCCACCGATGCGCTGAACCTGATCATCCCCGGCCTGCTGGCCGCGGGCGACCACGTCATTACCACGCACCTGGAGCACAACTCAGTGCTGCGCCCTGTCAATCACCTGGTCCGCGACGGCGGCGTCGAGGCCACCTTCCTGCCCTTCAACGGCGCGGGCTTCGTCGAGCCGGACGACATCGCCCGGGCCATCCGGCCGAACACACGGCTGGTGATGGTCAACCACGGCTCGAACGTCATCGGAACCATCCAGCCAGCAAGGGAGATCGGCGCGATCTGCCGCGAGAAAGGCGTGCTGTTCGCCATCGACAGCGCGCAAACCGCGGGCGCCGTGCGCATTAACATGCGGGAGATGAACATCGATGTGCTGGCCTTCACCGGGCACAAGGCGCTGATGGGATCAATGGGCATCGGTGGGGTGTGCGTGCGCAAGCACGTCCATCTTCGCCAGGTCCGCAGCGGCGGCACGGGAGTGCGCTCGGCGGAGCCTTACCATCTCGAGGAGTACCCCTGGCGGCTGGAATGCGGCACGCCCAACCTGGTGGGTGTGGCCGCGTTGTGGGCCGGGCAGGACTGGCTGGACGAGCAGGGCATCGAGCGCGTACACGCGCGCGAGATGCGGTTGGCGGCCCGGCTGGTCGAGGGCTTGCGCGCTATCCTGGGCGTGCGCCTCTATTGTTGCGACAGTCTGGAGAACCACCTGCCCACGCTCACTATCAACCTCGAAGGACTTCCCGCCGGCGACGTGGGCATCATGCTGGATGTGGATCACAACGTTGCCACGCGCACCGGCCTGCACTGCGCGCCGCTGGTGCACCAGCAACTGGGCACGGTGGAGATCGACGGCGGGCTGCGTTTTTCCATCGGCCCTTTCAACACCGAGGCGCACATCGACGCCGCCATCCAGGGGGTCTCCGAAATCGCACGTTGCCGCGCCGGCTGACCCGGGATACCTGGGGACAGCCCGCGTGTTTCCGCGTGGTAATGGGAAACACGCGGGCTGTCCCCAGGTTTGCAGCGGTCTTCTACCGGAAGCCCCCTGCGCGCATGACGGCGAGGCCGGAGCCGGCAGCCATCACGTCGGTCACCCTGGTGGCGGCGTGCCAGCGGCGGAAACACTGCACAAACGCCTCCGCCACGCACTCGTACATCTCCGCCTCCAGGCCCTCGAGCGGGCGGCCCAGGGCCATCGCCATGCGGCTGACCAGCGACATCTTGTCCAAGCCCGCGGCCACCTGGCCCAGCGCCGCCAGCGGCACGGGCTGGTTGGCGACGGGCAGCCTCTCCGCCGTCCCCTCCGCCAGCGAGGGATACCACTCCAGCGAAGGCGTCCACATGCTAGCCAGGTAGGCGCTCCAGGCGTGGCTCAGCGTCTGTGCGACGACCTGGCTGTGCTGGCGCGCCCAGGGACTTCCGGCGGGGGCGCGCTCCAGGATCAGCGGAGCCCAGGCCGGCCCCAGCACCTTGCCGCCCGAAGCGACCGTACCCTCGACACACACGCCGCTCAGCGCCGCCTGGCCCTGCCACCGGCTCCAGGCCGAGCAGATGGCTCCACAGATGCCATCGATGAACTGCCCGTAGCGCGCCAGCCGCACCCGCTTGGGCGAACGCAGCGCAAAGTCGTTGAAGCGCTCGCGGGCCACGCGGCGCATGAAGTGAACGGATGGCGCGGGCATGGGCGTTCAGGGCCGCTGGGCCAGCGCGGCTTCTATGCTGGCCAGGTTCTTGCGGGCGTATTCGGCCTCGGCCAGGTCGGCGTTCAACGCCAGCATGGCGCGGAAATGCTTCGAGGCGGCGGGCAGGGCTTCCAGGCGGCCGCTCTGCTGGTAGCTGCGCGCGTAGCACAAGCCCAGCACGTAGTGCACGTACGGGTCGCCGGGGTAGTAGGACAACGACCGCTGGCAGTATCCGATGGCCGCCTCGTAGCGTTTCTGCATCCGTTCCGCGTCGCACATCCCGAAGAAGGCCAGGCTGCGCAGGTCCTTCCAGATGTCGTGCTGCGAAGCGCGGCTCTTCCGCCCGAACTTGCCGGCCAGGAAGCCCAGCGCGTAGTAGTTGATCTTGCGGGCCACGCTGCTGTCGAAGTTGCTCAGGCGCAGGTAGTCCAGATACGCGCGCTTGGCCTCCTCGAGCTGCGCGCTCAGGCGCAGGCTCTCGGCCAGCCAGAAATGCGCCTCGGCGTTGTTCGGCTGGAGCCGTATGGCCGTGCGGGCGTGCTCGATCGAGAGTGGATACTGCTCCTTCATCCGGAAAGCCTGGGCCAGCAGGTAATGGGCCATGGCGTGGTTGCGCTCGCGCTGCGCCACCACCGTGAGCTGCCGGATGGCCTCGTCGATGTTGCCGACGTCCAGCAGCATGCCCCCGAAACTGGCGCGGGCTTCCACGTAGTCCGGGTCGATCTCCAGGGCCCGCTGATGGGCCTGCTCCGCCGCGGCCTCCTCGAATAGCGCGCTTCGCACGCGCGCCAGGTAGAGAAAGGCCTCGCTGTAGCGAGGCTCGAGGGCGATGGCCTGCGCCAGCAGCTCCGCCGCGCGGCGGTAGTTCTTCTCCCCGCCGTCGGTGTAGTGCTCGACGGCCCGGTCCAGCAGATCCAGGGCCGCCTTCTTGCGGCGCACCTGGACCTGGATGCGGATCTGCACGGTCGAGGTCTGGCCGGGGTAGACCATCTCCTCGCGAGGGCCGTCGGGCTCGTAGCCCATCCGCACACCCTTGATGGTATGGACACCGGGAACCAGCCCGGGCAGGGTCAGCGGCTGAGCCTTGTTGACCACGCCCACGGACTTGCCATCCACGAAGACCTCCACCCCGTCCATGTTGCTGGCTATGACCAGGGTCCCGAACTTGGGCGCGGGCGGAGCGCCGGCGGCGGCGTTCGACGGGATGTATGCCAAGAGCATATTGGGATCGAAGCTGGCGCGGTCGGAGGTGGGGTTCTGCTGGGCGTTGGTGGCCGAGCGGACGTTGACGCGGGTGTACTCGGCCAGCTCGTCGGCGGTGACGATGCCGTCGCGGTTCTCGTCCGCCGAGCCTTCCAGTCCCTTGACCACGTAGTAGGTGAAGATGCCGTGGCCGCCGCCCCACTCGGGGCTTTCGAAGGACCGCTCGCGGTCGCGGCTGGCGGTCAGCGAGAACAGCGAGCGGCTCAGATCCAGCAGGCTGCGGTTGATAGTGGCGTTATCGGCTTCCGGATTGATGGCTCCGGCGTGGCAGGAGTCAGTGAGCAGCACCTTCCACCGGGCCCGGATCTTGGAGCCGACCACCGCCCCCAGCGTGTCCATGGGGTAACCCGTAGCGACGATCTTCTTGAGATCGACGTCGTAGGGCGCCAGGTAGGCCTTGCCCTGGTAGACGAAGCCGTGGCCAGCGAAGTAGATCAGCACGCGGTCGTCCTCGCGGGCCACCGCGGGCAGCCACTGCTCCAGCTCCCGGCGCAGGTTCGCCAGGGTGGCGCGCGGCCCGATCAGCCGGCGCACGTTCTCGGCCGGGAAGTTGCCGCCCTCCTGGCTGATCAGTATCGAGTACATGGCCTCGGCGTCACGCTCGGGGTAGCGCAATTGCAGCTTCTCGGGCAGGCTCTGGTAGTTGGCGATGCCCACCACCAGGGCGTAGCTGCGCGGGATCTTGGGCGCGGCGGGCGCCACCTCGGGCACGTCCTTCTCGACCCGCAGATCGCGCTGCTGCTGGCCGGCGGGCGCCTGCGCACACCAGGCCGCCAGCCCCGCCGACAGCAGCACGCTCAAAAGGTGCGAAAGAACCGGCGCGGCGGTGCGGGCGGCAGGCCAAACGGCTTGCCCCACACTGCAACCAGGGCACTCAGCCCGGCGTGGGGCAGGCGGTTTCGCCTGCCCGCCGACTCTTTCACACCTTCTCTGCATCTTCACCCGCATCGGACACCTCACTTGTGGGCCAGGCGGAACTCGTAGACAATAGGCCCGGTCAGCTTGGCGGGCGAGGACACCACCGCCTGATTCTCCTGGCGCATGATGATCAGCTCCCGGCTGGCGGCGCCCGGCGCCTGGGCCAGGTTGGGGGGAAGATCCGCCTTGTCCGGAACGTTCTTCGGGCCCGCGGAGGAGTCCACGCAGATGCCGCGGGCGCGAAAGATGGCGTCGTCGCAGCGGGGCAGCAGGTTCTGGGGCGGCGGGGGTGATTTGGGCGGCGGCGGCAGCGGCTTGTAGGCGGGCGGCTTGCCGGGCAGCGAGACCGGGGTGACCATCCAGTAGACGATGTCGAAGCCCGGCGGTCCAGCCACACGGAACCATGCCTCCGTCGCGGGTACCAGAT
>VFZS01000015.1 GCA_016871095.1 Acidobacteriota bacterium | reverse complement strand
GCCGGTGGTCCCTGACAGCGGCGCCAGCAGCCGGGTGAGCAGCTTCGTGCCCATCGCCAGAGAAGCCGCGGCGCTGACCTGGAGGTGCACCCAGGTCCAGGCGTTGCGCCCATCGTGCATGCGGTAGTCGATCAGCCGGGCGTGACGCCGCGCTGAGATGCGCTGGCGCACCGTCTCCAGATAGGCCTCGTTGGCCACCGCGTCCTGGTAGTAAGAGAGCTGGTCACCCTCGTAAGCCAGCAGTTCGACGAGGGCGATTCCCAAATCGGCCGGGTTGCGCTCGGTGAAATTCGGGTTGAGGCGTCCCGCCAGGTCGAGCAACATGCGGCGGAAACTGGCGTAGTCCTTGGCCTGGTAGTCCAGCCGCGGCTCGACGCGCACCTGAGGAGGACACACCGCCTCCTGTCGGCAGTCGAAGTCCGACGGGCAGGCGGCCTTGAACGAGAAGCGTACGTGGTTGCTGAAGGGATCGAGCGCCGGAACGTTGATGGTCAGCATGTAGAGCGAGAAGTCGCCGGCCGCGCTGACGCTCAGCTCCAGATGTCCGTCCGCCTGGCGGGTCACCGACTCCGGCTGTATGCCCACGATGCGCACGCCCCCCGAGATGGTCACGCGGCTCAGGTCCGCGCGGATGCCGTAAGCATCATCGGGGTCCGCTGGATTGGCCGGGTTCGCCGGCGGAACCGGCTTCACGAAATGCACCCGCAGCAGGCGCTGATCCCCGAGATCGACCTCCACGTAGTCGATGCCGTTCAGCGTGGGATGCGCCAGCAGATCCGCCCGCCGCTGCTGATCGTCCCGGCACGCCATGAAGTTTTCGTGGCTCACTGGCTGCCTCCTCTACTCGCCTGGCGCCGCATAGTCTTCGTGGGGCAGGCCCCCGGCCTGCGAGCCGACCCTCTGGTCGGCTCACTCAGTGCCGGAAGACGACGGCCAGGGGGCCGGCGGCGGCTCAGGGGAGCCGCCCCACAGGGCCCCAGATGAGCGGTTGTGGAAGAACTATGCGGCATCATCCTCTACGCGGCTCCCTGGAAGGTCTCGGTCCGCCGGCTGCCGTCGCTGCGCAGCACGTACGTCACGGTCACCGTCAGCGTGCTTTCCTCCGCCTCCACCTTCACTTGCTCGACTTGGATCTCCCGCTCCAGCCATTTCTGGAGCGAGCCCTTGACCAGCGCCTGAGTCGCCGCCGCCAGCACGTCGCTGTTAGGCATGAACAGCAGGGTCTTGAGGCCGCAGCCGAAGTCGGGACGGTTCACCCGCTCGCCGGGACTGGTGAACAGGACCTGGTAGATCATGTCGCGGACGTGGTCCTCCTCCCTGGTGACGGCGGTCCGCCCCCGCCCGTCCAGGTGAAACGGATAGTCGAGATAAGTCTGCTCCATGCCGTCTCCCCTCACGTTTTCTTGATCACGATCTTCAGCGACGTCGGCGTGTCGTCCGCATGACGCACCTCGAACGCCGCCGCATTGGCCACCAGATGGTTGACCACCCCCCGTGCGATGGCCAGGAACACGGCCCGGCGGTCGCGCGTTTCCGCGGTGTCCTCGGTGGGGACCTGCGGCCTGTCGATCTGCGGCAGCAGGTTATTGAGGGCCTGTTCCATCGCCTGCGCCATGCTCGACTCGAATGCCGTGCTGTCGAATCCGCCGGCTTTCAGTTGGTTCGCCACAAGCTCCTCCTCACTCCACCAGGACCTTCACCGACAGCAGGCTGGGCGTCGCCGGCGGGAACGGCGGCACGGGCGGCGACGGCGTCACCGGGATGAAGCCGGCCGCCAGTTGGCCGGGGTGCACGTGCGCGTTGAACATGGCGACCAACTGGTTGAGGTAGGCCAGCAACTGGTCGCCGAACACCGCGGGGTGAGCCGCCGCCTGTCCGTGCTGGATCAGCGGAGCCTCCAGAACCACCCGCGCCGCCCCCTGGATCTTGACGGTCGCGGTCAGGACCTCGATGGTGGCGAGGTTCAGGCCCGCGGGATCCGACAGCGTAATGGTTTGCCGCACATCGTCGAGGGCCACCAGCAGCCCGGTGTCGCTGCGCCAGATCTTGGTGGTGGGCTGGGCCATCACCGCGGTCTGGTCCATGGGGACTTCGCCCGCGGCCCACCAGGCGCCGCTCCAGATGGGGAGGCTGACGTCGCCGCCCTCGAATTCGATCCACACACCCGCGCCCACCGGCGGAACCGAAAAAAAACCGGCGTTCATTCCCGCGTAAGGAGCGCACGGCAGCGCCCAGCCGCTGGGGATCTCGCCCAGCACCGCGGGCACCAGCGCCTGAATGCGGCCCCGGTTCAGCGGATCGAAGTTGTTCATCACCGTGCCGCGGTACTTACCGAAGAACCTGTCGGCGCCCGCGCCGGCTTCGTGCGACATGCCCTCACCTCCGGCCATGCTGTCCTCCTCGGCCCTGCACGTGTTCAGATGCTGACATACACCTCCGCTCCGGTCATGGTCACGGCGTTGCGCTTGGCCTCGAAACGCTGCACGTAGCCCTGGCGATCAATAAGGTGCGAGACGCGCGTGACCAAGTAGGAGCCGTTGAACAACCGGCCCGCGCCGCGCAGGTTGACGATCCCTCCGGGCCGCAGAATGCCCACGTCGTCCTCCACCGTGCCGCTGGCCCTCACCGCGAAGGAAGACTGATCGGCGATGCTCTGGGCCGTGGCTTGAAGTTCGCCCGCCTGCGCGGCGCCCGTCCCCGCGAAGCGGACCACGGGAGGCGGCAGCACCCTCAACAGCGCCGGCTCGACGCCCATCGGCAGTTGCGCCGCCACCGGGGCCAGCGCCGGCAGCGGCGCTTTGGTGGCCGCGTCGATCTCGGCGCCCACCGCCGTGGTGGGACGCGCCATGTCGTACTCCACCTGGAAATCCCGCACGTTCGTCTCGCTTCCCAGGTTCACGTTCAGCACCGCCTGCGGCATCCCCGCCAGTTGCGGCGGCTGAAAGTAGCCCGTATCGACGCCCGTCAGCGGCTCCGGCTGAACGTAGCAATCGAACCCGTTGCGCCGCGCCAGCCGCCGCAGGAAGCGGATGTCGGTGCCGCGCTGCGTGGTGGTGGATTCCGGCTCGAAACGCTGCGGCGAGGTGGGCTGCACGCGCGGGATCAGGGCGTATTGAGCGAGAATCGCCGCGGCGATGGCGCTGTCCGGCATGTTCGGCCACGCCATCGCTTTTTCCTGAAGATTCATCAACAGAGTGGCGTCCATACCGGTGACTTCCAGAACGGTCTCTCCCGGCTGGTCGCTGTAGCGCACTTGCTGGGCGGTGACGTAGCCGTTGATCAGCGCCTCCGGCACACCCAGCGCCCCGGAGACCCGGATGGTGACCGGAACCAGGGGCCGGAACAGATCCATTTCGAGCACCGTCCAGTCGCCGATGGCGGTCTGCTCGACGGCCAGCGTGAGCCGGAACGCGCTGGCCTCTTCGATCGCCGCTTCCACCTCGATCTGGCGCACCGCCGCCACCACCGCCTCGGGCGCTGGCACGTAGCCGATCTGCAAGGTGAAGGAGACGCCGGGCATAGGGTCACCTCTGGAGCATCGGAATCCTCAAGCGCCGCCCTGGTACGCGCGTCAGCTCCTCCGGCAGCAGAGCCTCATTCGCGTCGGCGATCCGCCAGAACTGCAACGGGTCCCGGAAGTGGCGGAACGCCAGCAGATCCAGCCGGTCGCCCACCACCACCGTTTGCGTCTGAAGCGAGGGAGGCGTGGTGATCAGCCGCAGACGCTTGTAAGAGATCTCCCGGCCGGAGGGGGCCTGGTAGGTGGCGTCGGCCACGCTTTCGTAACGGCTGCCCTTGGCAAACATGTTCCTTCCTCAGAACGACAAACTCGCGCCAATCTGCTGCGCCGAGCTGAAAATGCTGCTCCGCGCCAGAACCTCCTTGGCGATCTGGTTCACCAGCCCGAGCATGTCGAACGGCGGTCCCGCGCGGCGCAGCTCCGGTTCGGTGAGCACGCGCAGGCTCAAGCTGACGCGCGCCCGGATGGGATTCAGCCGCGTGTCGAAGGCCTGCTCCACGATGCCGACGCTGGCGACGAATACCGGCAGCACCCGCAGCGGCCCCCATACCAGCAGGACCAGCGGCGCTGAGGCCGGGGTGACCAGCGCCGTGCCCGCCATGGACAGCGCGCGGCCCAGGATGAGCTGCGTCGAAGGCGGGTAGATCAACAGCTCGAGCGCCGCCAGAGTAGGATGCAGCCCCACGGTCCCGGCCAGCGGATCCTTGATCTCGAGCTGGTCCGCCGCATCCAGCTCGACCGCCAGTTGATAGCTCTCCACCGGCGGCTGCGCGTTCTGCGTGTCGCCCGCACCCTGCTGCGGGTTCCGTGGCGCGGCCCGCTGGAAGCTCCGTGTCACCTGGTCCGGGTTGTACTGGAACACGATCAGGTTGGTCGGCACGGGCGCCGCCGTTTCAAAGACCACCAGAGCGCCTTTGAGAATCTTGGGGCTGCGGGGAAAATCAGACGGCATGCACGCTCCTCGCTTCGGGGATCAGTAAATGGTAGACGCCGAGGTTGCCCGCCGCCAGTTCTCCGCGAGGTGCGCGGGTCAACCGCATGGCCAGACGGGCCAGCCGCCGCGCGGTCCCTTCTTCGAGCGGCTGGGAACGCCCGGAGAAAGCGAACACGGTGAGGCGGCCGGACCGGGTGTCCACAGTGCTGGCTGAGACGCGAATGCCCAGCGCGGTCTCGCCCAGTTGCGGGTGGCTGTCCCGGGGCAGAGCCAGGAGCTGGGCAAGCTGCCGGACGTGCCACGGCTGGCGGAGCCTGCGCCGCGGGCTGTCGGTCGCGGCGGTGAGGACCGTCGCCGCCAGCAGCGCCAGCCACGCGGCCCCGTGCCAGCCCTGCCAGGGAAGCAGTCCGCGCCACTCCACCACCACCAACGCGCTGACCAGCAGCAGCGAAGTCCACTGCGCCTCGGAGACGCCGGCCAGATAGGGGCGCTGCGGATCACCGCGCAGGCATTCCAGTGCGAACCGGCCGCAGCCGTACGCCAAGACACACCACGCCAGCGCAGCGCCTGCCGCCGATCCTCCCAGCAACATCGCCATTCCAGCAGCGACCACGGCCGCCACCCACAGCGCTTCCAGCAACTGCACCGGCCACAGCCGCACGCCCACCAGGTAGACGGGGAATCCGGCGGCGCCGTGCTCCTGGCGGTAGCACACGCCCCACCCGCCCGGCCGGCCGTGACAGCAGCCCACCAGGAAGCAACCCACGCGGCCACAGGCCAGAAACACTCCCAGGCTCACCATCACGATGTCCAGATAGGCCAGGACCGGATGGCGCAATACAGCAAGCGTCGCCGCCGACACCACCAGAATCGCGATCTGGTGGTGGTAGTACGTCAGCCGTTCCTCGCCGAGCGTCAGCTTCGTCCCCCAGGCCAATGCAAAGAAAATCCCCACGCTCGCCACCGTCAGCACGGCCATCATCGACCACTCCAGCCCTTGCCGCCGGGCCAAAAGCAATCCCGTAGTCGCCGCCAGCATCGCCCCGGCGATTCCACAACCGCGATACGCGGAGATCGACAGGCCGCCCACTCGGAGCCGGACGCTGACCAAGCGGTCCATCCACCTGCCTCCCGGGTTGCTGTTCTCTCGCAGCGTCATGGCCGTTGTTCGCTCTCCTGGTCCGCCTACGACCCACCCAGCAGCTTCAGCACCTCGCCGGTCTGATCGTCGATAGTCACCTCCGCGTCGTAATCCGGTCCCCGGATCCCCGGCGGCAGGAGGTGCACAAAGGTCACAACATAGCGGTCCTCCCGGTGATCGACTCGCACCGGGGAGCCTTCCTGCAAGTTCACCTTTCCGGCCGCGGCGTTCCTGGCGATCGCCGTGGCTTCGGACGCAGAGATCCTCCTGGTTCTCATCTCGCTATACGTTCTGCCTGCGGTCCGGCCCGGAGTGGTATCTCTGGGCCGCCGAGCCGATGGGATGACCGGCGGGAATGCTGCCCGAGCCGGCCGGAGACTCGACGTAGTCGTAGACCACGCCCGCCACATCGTCGTGGTTGTCCGCCGTCTGGTCCGCTCCCGATGGCCCCACCACGCGGGGCACGGTGCGAAAAGCGGTGGGCGTGTGGGTATGGAACGAAGCCACCGTGTAAGTGGTCCCGTTCGCGCCGGGCGTGTCGGCGGGCCGGGAGCCCAGGCCAATCGTGGCGCCGGCGCCGGGACCGACCACGTCGCCGGTAACGGTGGCCGTGAACTCGTAGGCCTGCGTGCCGGTGTTCAGCCGGATCCAGAAGCCTTCCTCGCGCCGTCCCGCGGCGTTGGCCGCGGCTTCCGTGTTCGCCCAGGCGGCATCGGTGCGGGTTTGCACATCGGCATCCGCGACGATCTCACTGTAGGAAGGGAAGGTGACGCTGGTCCCGCAACGTTGCAGGGCCAGACCAGATCTGCCACGCGGCATCGCGCCCTCTCTGGCCCCGGTCCAGAGAGCAGCCACGGCGCCGGCGGCGAATTGATCGGCGTCCTTCTCCAGGGCCGGGGATTCGCTGCGCATATCTTCTTGCGTCCCGCGACCCCGCCCTTGCTGAACTACGTGGGCCACCTCGTGGGCGATAAGCGCGTCTCCGATGGGCGTTCCCGGACGATACTCGCCGGAGCCAAACGCCACATCTTCCCCCACGGTAAACGCGCGCGCGTTCATGCGGCCGGCCAGTCGCGCCGCGTCCGGATCGGTGTGGACGCGCACGCCGGACAGGTCCACGCGACAGGCGGACTCCAGGCGCGAGCGCACGCCGTTATCCAGCGCCTGGCCCTCGCCTAGCTGCGCCTGCACCGCGCGCGGATGACCTTCCGCGTGCGCGCCTCCAGCGCGGCTCTTGAACAACAGCGGCGGTCCCTCGGGACGGCTCCCGCCCTCACCACGCTGAACCAGCAGCGACAGCGGCACGCCCTCGGGCACTCCCTCGATGCGGCCGGTCGCGGCCCAGGTGGAAATCGAACGGCGCACCCGCGCCGTGATCATCGGTATGTAGTCAGCCGCAGTCTCCGCGCTGAGGGTCTCCGGGGCGTAACGATGGATCACTCGCTCGACATGCTCCGCATCCCGGCCTTCGTAATACGCGAACCAGTATTCGATCCACGGGCACCCTTCCGCCGACCAGCGGGTACCGGCCAGCACGTCGGCGGCGGTTCGCTCCACGGACATCCGCAACTCGCCCAGGAAGGGCGTCTTCTCCATCTGGCCAGCCTCCGTATCGGTGGCACGATCCTCCGTGAGGAGTGGCGGCGTCGCCGCCGCGCCGGTGTGAGTCTGAGCGGCGGTGGCCTGCTCGGGACCCGACGTGGGAGAGACGTCCGCGTCAGGGGGGCGGCCCGCGGATGGCATACGGTCCGCTGGCACAGGCGGGTGTGTTATCGGCCGAGGGGCGTGGTCCGCGACGCTGGCGGGCGTTGGTGAGGGCGCGGTCACGCGGGGTGCTGGGGCGCTGGGCGCGTGATCCGGCAACCCCTGCGGCGCGGGCGCGCGAGTGGGGCGAGGAGTCGCGGCCGGCGGCGCTGTGTGGGGAGCCGTCGTGGTCTCCACGGCGAGGGCAGCCTCCGCGCGCGTTTCCCTCTCTTCATCAGGCAGGTCGAGGTCGGTCTCGTCTGGGCGCCGCTCGCGGCGGCCGGACGGGCCCGCCGTGCGCGCGCCAGCCAGGTCCAACGTGGCCTGATTGCCCAGTGTCTGCTGGAGCAGAACCAGCGGAGATTCCTGCTCCGGAACGGGCGGCTGCACGCGTCTGGCAGGCCGGGCCGGAGCGCTCTGCTTCCCCGCCGGCGCGTTTGGCTTCTGGTGGAAGGTTGGCATCGTTTCACCTCCTGTCACCGAGTTCCTGAAACACGATCCAAGCCAACTCGCGGGCCAGGACCTCTTCCCGAGTGCCCGCGGCCGGCTGCCAGCCTTCGAGCCACGCAGCCAGCGCGGCTTCCGTGTTCCGGGCGAATTCGCCGGTATCCTCAGCCGCGGCTTGCCCTTCCAGCTCGAGGCAGTCAATCTCCACTCGCACCTGGCTCATGACTTCGCCCCCTCCAGGTAAGCGCCGAATTCGGCCGCCAGCATGATCTTGTCGATCTTCGAGTACTCGCGCCGGGCCGCCAGCATCAGGTGCTGCATACGGATCGGCTGCGCCCGCGCGGAAGCCAGAAACGCGGCGTTCAGCGCGATGTTCTTGATGTTGCCGCCGGCGATCTCCAGGCGCGCCAGGGCAGCGTAGTCCAGGCCCTCGACGGGGGCTTGCGGCGGAAGCACGGACCTCCAGATCCGCAGCCGGTCCCCGGCGCCAGGGAACGGGAAATCGACCAAGAACCGCAGGCGCCGCAGGAACGCCGGGTCCAGCAGGCTCTTCATGTTGGTGGCCAGGATGGCCAGCCCCCGGTAGTCCTCCATGCGCTGGAGCAGGTAGTTGATCTCGATGTTGGCGTAGCGGTCGTGACTGTCCTTGACCTCGGAGCGCTTTCCGAACAGGGCGTCGGCTTCGTCAAATAACAGGATCGCTCCGGTTTGTTCCGCCGCGTCGAACACGCGTCGCAGGTTCTTCTCGGTCTCGCCGATGTACTTGCTGACCACGCCCGAGAGGTCAATCCGATACAGATCCAGATCCAGATGGCGCGCCAGGATCTCGGCGGCCATGGTCTTGCCCGTGCCGCTGGCGCCCGCAAACAAGGCCGTGATGCCGCGGCCGCGGCTCAGCTTGGCGCCGAAACCCCAGGTCTCGTACACCTCGGCACGGCAGGCCACCTGCCCGGCGATCTCCCAAAGCTGCGCCAGCGTGTCGGCCGGCAGCACGATGTCCTCCCAGCCGGCGTGCGGGATCAGCCGCTGCGCCAGGTCTTCCAGCCGCGCGCCCGTGCGGCCGCGGCACGCCGACCACAGGCCGGCGGCGTCGAGCGGTTCCGCTTCACCCCGTCGCCGCGGCGATACGCGGCTGCGCGCATCCTCGACGCAGCGGGTGATCGAGGCCGGCCCGAACTGGAACTGCTGAACGAGCCCTTCGACCTCGGCGGCCAGCCCGGTGCGGTCGCCGTCCAGCGCCTGCTGCCACCAGGCGCGACGATCCGCAGCTCCGGGGATGGGGACCTCCAGCGCGAGCGTGGGCCGGTGGAGGACCACCCGCTCCCGGCTCCCTACCAGTACGAAAGCGCCCAAGTGGTTCAGCGCCTGGTGCGCTGCCGCCGGCACGGCCCGGTCCGGGCTGTCATCGGCGCGGATCAGGTCCACGTAACAGGCAAACTGCCGCAGCAGCGACTCCCGCTCGAGCAGGCGCAGAGTCTCCTGCCGCTCCGGCCCCAGCGCAGCCAGCGGCGCCGGATTCAGCTCGAACAGCTTCAGGCCCAAGCGCTCGCACAACCCGCGGGCCAGCGACTGCTTACCGGCGTCCGGCGGGCCGATCAGGTTTACCACCGGCCAGCTCCCGATCCCCGCCTCCGCCCGAAACCGCTCTTCCAGGCCCTCGAGCACCTCTCGCTGCCGGGGGGACAGCAGGGCCGGCGGCGGCTCCACGAGGAACTCGGCGAGGCGTTCGTCAGTGCGATCCACCCCCAACAGGTAACTAAGAACCCGGTCGTCGAGGCGCAGCGGCGCCGAGCTGGGCGGAAACGCGCCCGGCATCGGGCCTTCCACGGCCACCAGGCGGTAGCGGCGCAGCGGCGAATCCCGGAGCAGGCCGGCCCGGGCCTCCAGCCAGGCTTCTCCCTCGCCGCCGAAGAGCGTCACGGCCAAATGGCACGACGGGTAGCGCCGCGTGGCATCGTCCTGAACATAGGCATAGAGGCGCTCGAAGTCCGGGTCCAGTTCCGGCGCCAGGCACAGCAGGATCACCTGCCGCTCGAACGCCGCCAGGCCCAGCAGCCGCGCCAGCCGGTCGATGGCGGCCGGCTCGCCTTGCGCCTCCAGCTCGCGGCGGCGCTCATCCACTTCCGCATCCAGTGCGGCTATGGCGCGGCTCACCGAAGCGGCAGCCCCGTCCTCGGCGTAGAATCGCAGCTCGGCCTTTCGGTCCTCGCCTTCCAGCAGCCGGTCCGCCTGCGCGTCGGTGATCGCCAGCCCTGGCG
Organism: Acidobacteriota bacterium; assembly: GCA_016871095.1. Taxonomy (GTDB): domain Bacteria; phylum Acidobacteriota; class Terriglobia; order Bryobacterales; family Bryobacteraceae; genus VFZS01. The sequence continues at coordinate 11,128 of VFZS01000015.1, read as the reverse complement.
CCTTCTGCGCGCGCTCGGACTGCCAGCGCTGCCGCAGCCACAGTACCCGCCGATGCAGCGTCAGGCGGAGGCGCGCCAGCTCGCCGGCCAGGTACAGCCGGTTGGCCTCGGCCCAAACGCTCGCGCTGACTGCGGTGGTCGCCATCATCAGGTCACCGTGAAGACCGGCCCGTCGTACTGGCCGGTCACCGGGTTAGCAGTGAGGCGGCTCTCCGCCCCGTCAATCCGCACGCGAACCAGGTACGTGCCCGCCGGAATAGCCGCGGGCCCGCTGGGCAGGCGGAAGCTGACGGTGACGCTGGGGGGCGACTCCGGCGCCGCTGGCTCGGCCTGGATCTCGCGATCGCCCAGCAGCAGGCTCTTGCGCTGGCACGCCAGCGCCGGAGGGTCAACCGTCGCGGTCACCAGCGTGCCGGCCGAGGCGCCCGGGGGCGCGAGCGAAATCAGCCGTGGGATCACCAGCAAGGGCACGGCGTTGGATTCGAAGCCGCCGTGCGGCACGAAGGTCCCAGGCTGCGCTTCCAGCAGGAGCTGGCGCACCACCTGCACCGAGTGGACGCCCGCCGCGAGCGTCGCCGGCACTGTCACCGTGATCCGCGAGTCCTGCGGATTCGCGATGGCCACCAGCTCCGTGCCCAGCCGCACGGAAACACCCTCACCCGAGAGGTTGCGTCCCAGAATCAGGAGCGTGTCACCAGGCTCGGCCGCCGCCCCGGGCAGCGCCGCCAGCGGCGGGTCGCGCCGGATCTCGCTGATCACCGGGGCGTGCAGCGGGAGCACGTGCACCTGGCGCTTGCGCACCGGCAGCGACGGACGCCGCGGGCGCCGGCTTTCAATCTGCACCACCGAAACCTGGTAGGCCACCGAGCGGCGGAAGTTGGCCTGGGGCAGAGCGGTCCAGATCTTGGCGAAGTCCTCCAGGCTGGTGGGCTGGAGCGTGATCTTGATGCGCTCGAATTCACCTACCAGGCTGGGATCGAAGATCAGCGGGGCGACGGGGTTGTCCTGCTCGTGCAGCGTGTCGGTGATGAGCGAGAAATCGTGCAGCACGCGCATGGCGTCGCCCAGCACCTGCTGGGCCTGCAAGTCGGCGTCGGGACTGACCTCGTTGGCCGCGAAGGCGGTCACCAGGTAGTGCAGGTCTAGCGACAACGGCGGAAAACCGTACGCGCCCGGCGAGCCTTGCCCCGGAATCTCCTGGTTTCGCAGGAACGCGTTCTCGTTGACGTGGTAGAGGTACAGATTCAAGCGCCGGTTGTTGGTGCCGGTGACGGTGACATCGGGCGGCGCGATGGTGACGTCCACGCTCTGCTCCATGCGGTCGCGCAGCAGGTTCCGCAGGGTGGAACTCACGCCGGCGATGGCCATGAAGTTGCTCATCGCGAATCCTCAATACCAGCGGCGGTCGAGGTAGCTCCGGGCCAGGCGCTCCGCGCTGAACCCGCGCGGATGGAGGCGCGGCATGACGGGGCCGGGAGCTTCCTGCCGGATCTCGACTCGTCCGATACGAACCTGTACCGAAGGCTCCTGCCGTGGCGGGCGCAACGGCTCAGGGGTCGGATGCGCCCGAGGCGGAGCTACCGGGGCAGGCGTGACCAATCGGGTTCCCACCCGCGCGACTCGTTCTTCCGCGGGTGGGGGTGGGCTGCCTGGGGGCTCGGGCCCCGCGACATCCACTGGCAGAGCTGGGGGCTCTGCTGGCGGTGCGGGCACCGGCGTAGCGGCTACCGCCCGGGGTGGGGCCGCAGGGCTTTCCACAGCGGGTGCGGGTGGGGCGGCGCGCTGCATGACCGCGGGCGGAACCGGCGGCACCGGTGACCGCGGCTCTGCGCGCGGGACCTCGGGTGTGGGCGCCCGCACCTGGGGTTTCTCCAATGGGCGGCTGAGTGGGGCGACTGGAGGCGGCACGGCAGCACGCGCCAGCGGCAAGCGCGGCATGGAGGGGGGCGCTGGCCGGACTGACGCCGGAGCAGGCGGCGCGGGGGTGATGGGGCGCGGAGCCACCCGCTCCGGCGGTCGGCCCGTGGCCGGTGGCGTCGGGGGATTCGGAAGGGCGCTGGGCCGAACCGCCAATGGCTCGCCCGGCGCTTCTTCCTCGGGGGGACTCGCCACTCCCGGCCATTCCTCAAGCACCGCAGGCACGGGCCGGGGCGCGATTACCGGCGCCAGACCGGCCCCGCGCAGCAGGAGGTTCTTTATGAACTCGCTCATCCCGCGCCTCCTGTCGCACTCCCGACCAACTCCGCATAACGGCGCCGCTGGCGCGCCGTCAGGGAAAGGATTTCCGGCTCGCTCCAGTGATAGTGGGAGGCCAGCAGGTGAACTTCGCGGTAGAGGCGGTCGCAGGACTGGACGACTTCCGCCTCCAGGTACTGCGCGGCGTCGAGCAGCCCGGTGAAGCCCTTGTCGCACGCAGGGCAGCGGGCTTCGAGCGCCACCTCAGCCTGCGGATCCAGTTCGGCCATGAGACCCGGTAGCTCCTCGAAAACCGTCCCGGGGACCTCGGCGACGGGACTCCCCTGCTCGTCGGTAACGCTCAGCATCGAGCGCCGCAGCACTTCTCTCTCGGCCGCGGCGGGATCCCCGCGGACCAGCGGCAGCGCGGCCTCGAGATCCCCGCCGGTCGGGAGCCGGAATCGCACGGTGAGGGCCCCCAGCCGCGCCACGTGCTCGCCACCCTCGTACTGGTAGGGCCCCAGCACCAGGTCCGACGCCGACAGGTCCACTTCCAGCTTCTCCCCGCAGGCGGGGCAGACCAGCACGCAGGTCATCGGGTCGCCGAAAGTGATCCGGCGCAGGTGCAGCAGGAGCGCCTCACGGTCGCCCGCGGAAAGGGCGCGCGAGAAACCGGCTCCCGCCGGAGCCGGTTCGCCCTCCAGCGCCAGGCACCGCGCCAGCAGCGCCGTGGTGCGCGCCGCGGGGGGCAGCGCTCGCCCCTCCTCGCACAGGAACACTTCGTCCCTCCCGCACAAGGGGCGCAGCCAGACAGAGCGCCGCCAGCGCCCCTGCCGCTCGAACCCACCGGGAATGACGACCTCGACGCCGTCCATGGCCGGTCCGCGCTGGCGGTCAGCCCAAGGAGGGCTCGGCGGGCTCGGTCACTTCGGTATCGCGCTCCCAGCCCTCGTTCTCCAGCTTGAGGTTCTGAATCGCCACCGCGTTGGCGTTGGCATCCAGATCGGGCAGGGCCTGATACTCGGACACCCAGCAGCGGTAGATCTTGTAGGAAATCACCTTCTGCCCGGCCTCGTTGAACACATCCAGGATGATGTCCTTGCGGAAGTCGGCCAGGGACGATTCCGCGCCCGCTCCCGCGCCGAAGTCCCACACCTTGTTGGCCCAGGCCTCGAACTCGAGGTCGTGCGTCACGCCGCGCTCCAGCGTGATGGGCTCGTACTTGGTGCGGCCCGGCGATTTCCGGCTGGTGCTGGGATCGCCCCCTTCGCGGTGCTCCACCACCTCGGTGGACCGCTTCAGGGCGCTGACCTTGCTGATCCCGGCCACGTAACGGCCGTCCCACTTCACGCGGAACTTGAAGTTCTTGTAAGGATCGAAGCGGTTGGGATTGACGGAAAACTGCGCCATGTCGCTGCTCCTTGCTGGATCTCGACTACCCTCGGGTTACGTCGGAATCTGGCCGGCCATCTGCTGGATCCGGATGATCACGAACTCAGCCGGTTTCAGCGGCGCGAATCCGACGACAATGTTCACGATGCCGAGATTGATGTCGGCTTGCGTCGTGGTTTCCTTGTCGCACTTGACGAAGTAGGCCTCGCGGGGGGTCTGGCCCTGGAAGGCCCCCTGGCGGAAGAGCCGTTGCATGAAGGCGCCGATGTTCAGGCGGATCTGCGCCCACAGCGGCTCGTCATTAGGCTCGAAGACCACCCACTTGGTGCCGCGGTACAGGCTCTCCTCGAGGAACAGCGCCAGCCGCCGCACCGGGATGTACTTCCAGTCGCTGGCCAGCGCGTCGGCCCCGTCCAGGGTCCGGGCGCCCCAGCAGACGTTGCCATAGACCGGGAAGGTGCGCAAGCAGTTCACCCCCAGGGGGTTCAGCGCGCCGTTCTCGCGGTCGGTCAGGACATCGTCCAGCTCCTGCACGTTTCTGAGCCGCGCCTCCGTACCGGCGGGCGCCTTCCACACTCCCCGCGCCGAATCGCTATGCGCGTAAAGCCCGGCCATCGTGCCGCTGGCGCCCACGCTGCGCAGCCGGTTCTGGTTGAGCGGATCGGCGATGCGCGGGCGGGGGAAGTAGACCGCCGCGTTCTGGTGCCGCAGCGAGTCGTTCTGGCTGAGCCAGGTCTGCATCTCGTCCAGTTCGTTGACTGTGGCCGGGATGTCCACAATCAGGAAGGCCCGCCGCTCCAGGCAGTAGCTTTCGGCCTCGGCGTAGACGGCGCGCATGTCGGTGGCCGACAACTCAGCCGCCCTGGGGATGCAGAGGATGTTGAACAGATCCACGTCCTCCAGCGCGTACAGGCCGGTCTTGGCGGCCCGCGCGCCGCGCAGCGCGGTGGCGTCGGGACGGTCCCCGTCCGCCCCGGCGGTGGTGAAGGCGATCTGTTGCACTCGCACGGTCGCGCCTGTGGCGACGGTCAGCGCCAGGTCGGTGGCCGGCGTGCCCGTCACGCCGTCGGTCAACGTAATAGTGGCGTCCGGCTGGAAGTTCGCCCCACCCCGGCCAAGCAACACGCGGAAGCGATTGTTGGAGAACTGCACCGCCGCTCCCGTCAGCAGGGGCTGGTTCACATCCGCCGCGCGGATGGCCGCCTCCACGTACGACCGCACCGCCGCGTAGTCCGCCGGCGACGCCCCTCCATACCTGATCCTGGTGGTCAGGTTGACCACCGGCGCGCCGCCCCCAGGATTCAACGCGATGGCCAGCTCATCGTTGTCGCTGGGCAGGGTAGCCACCGCGGGCGCCGTGCCGCCCAGCGTCCCGGTGGCATCGGGCCGGAAGGAAGTGACAAACGGATCGGGCACGCTGGCGGGAACCAGGCTGGCCCGGTCCAGTTGCACCAGCCGGGAGCCTTCGTTGACCACCTCGATAGCGTTGTTAGCCACGTTCGGACGCATGGTGAGGTTGCGGAAGGTCTCGGTCTGGCGAACCACGGTACGGCCGTCCTGTTGTGCCGTTTCCGTGACAATCAGGTTGAAGTACTCGTCCGGGGTGGAGGTGTCGTAGTCCACCTCCAGGCGCAACCCGTTGGCCCAAGCGCCCGGGTTGTTGACCGAGACGCCGCGCAAGCGCCGCCCGGCCGTGGCCCGAAAGATCTGATCGCCCCCGGCGGAGATGATCACCGAGGCGGTGGCGAAGGATCCCGAGGCCACACGGATGGCGAACGCCTCCGTGCCCCCGTTCAAAAAGAATTGCTGAATGGCGTAGCTGGCCTCGCTGCGGATGTCCAGCCCGCCGAACTCCCGCTCGAAATCGGCATAGCTGAAGAGCTGTACGGCGCTGTTCAGCGGCCCGCGCGGAAAGAAATCCAGAAAGGCCGCGAGGGAGGTGGCAACGCCGGCGATGGTGCGGACTCCGCTCGGGATTTCCTCTATGTAGACACCAGGATAGGTAGGGGTGATGGGCATCTTCTGCTCCGTGTTTTTAGCCCAGCAACAACGTGCGGGACAAGCCCTTGGTGTGGCCCCCGGATTGACCCGCCCCCTGGAAGAACCCGCGGGCCCCCCGGCTGACCGGGATACGGGAACAGTATATGCCAAACGCCCCGCAGGTTCAACTAAAAACAGAAAGCTGTTCAGCGATTTCGGAAGACCGGGTTTCGCGAAGCGATAAGCGCAAGAGCGGAATGGACTTCTCCGCCGGAGGTTCAGCGGCACGGGTTGGCCGAGGCGGGTCTCGCCTGGAGGAGTCTGTGTGCGTGTCCGTGTGTAGTCAAGCGCCGGTGGTCTTGCGCAGTCAACAACTCGCCATGTGTTGGCCGCCCGAGCGCCGGCTTCACGCCTCCAGAGCGGCTCAGCCCTGCCGCCACCATGCGTCCGCATTGGGCAGGCCCGGGGCGACCTCGAGACGCCGCTCCCAGTCGCGCAACAGCTTCTTGTGGTCCTCCAGGACTCCGGCGTGGCGGGCGCTGCCGGCCAGGTTCCGTGTTTCGCCCGGGTCGGTCCGCATATCGAACAACTGCTCGACGGCGTCGCCGGCGAAGGTGACGTACTTGTACTGCTGCGTGCGCACCACCCGCCCGGCGTTAACGGGGACCTCGGAGATCACAAAATGGTCGCGGGCGGCGGCATTCCCCTCGAGCAAGGGCCGGAGGCTGCGCCCGCGCATGTTCGCCGGGGCTTGAATGCCCGCGTAGTCGCACAGGGTAGGCATCACGTCCAGACCGCTCACCGGGTGTGACTCATCGCTCCTGGCGGCCACCTCGCCAGGCCAGGAGACGAGCAGCGGCACCTTGAGCGCTTCGTCATAGGAAATGCTCTTGCGGACCATGTGGTGGCGCGCCAGGCCCTCGCCGTGATCGGACGTGAGAATCACCACGGTGTTCGTGTCCCGGCCGCTATCGCGCAGCGCGTCCAGGATCCGTCCGATCTCGCCGTCCACCATCTCCACGTGCCGGTAGTAGCTCCAGAGATAGTACCGCCAATGCTCCCGAGTCCACTTCCCGAGCGCGGGCTCGGTGCGGTCCCGCGTGCGCCGCAGGAAAGCCGGCTCGCCGGGCGCATAATCGAAGTTCCCGGGCAGCGGCGGCAGCTCGCCGGCGATCTCCGGGAACCGGAGTTTCTCCGGGGTGCGCATGTTCAGCCGCAACCACTCGCAGATGTCATGCGGCTGGAGGAACGAGGCCACCAGCAGGAACGGATCCGAGGATCTCCGCCCGCGCAGGTAAGCCTCGCACGCCCGTGAGACGGAGGTGTCGCCGATATTTCCCTGGCCCGCGATGCCGCCCGGGAGCACGCGGAAACCGGGGATGCGGTCGGTATAACTGCCGGGCAGGTGCCACTTGCCGGCGTAGAGGGTCTCGTATCCGGCTTTCTCCGACAGCCACTGGCCCGCGTTCGGGATGCCGGCGCGAATGGGCCGGCCGTTGGAGGCGACGTCGGTCTCGCTCGCCGTGCGGCCGCTGAAGATGGCGCTGCGGGCAGGGCTGCAAACCGGGTCGGCGGTGTGCGATAGAGCGAAGCTGGCCCCGTGGTGGTAGAGGTGATCCATTGCCGGTGTCCGCAAATGGGGGTTTCCCGCTGCGCCGATGGCGCCGGCATGGTGCTGGTCGGTAACGATCAGGACGACATTCGGCCGGCCTGAGGCCCGGCCCGGCATCGGAAGGGCGCTTGCGGCCGCGCCCGCGGCCAGAACGAATTGGCGCCGCGCCAGCTTCTGATCAGGCATTCTTCCTCGCCCTCCTGGCCCGAACCCGGCGCTGCACTTCTTCCTGCCGGGCTCGGAGGGCCTCTTCCGCGCGGTCGTCGAGTACATACGCCCGGGCCAGCGTGGACGCCACCAGCAGACGATGCCCGCCGTCGAGCCAGTATTCGTAAGGCAACGTGCCGTGGCCGGTCTGCTGGAACCAGCGCAAAGGACCGTCCACGCCCCCGCCGCTCCAGTGATACAGGCCGCGATACACCAGCCGGTGGCCCGGGCGCAGGAGGCTGAGGCCTTCGAGCACATCGAAGGCCGGGAGTCGGGGCGATTCGAACGCGAGCCGCTCGATCGCGGTGAACAGCGACCAGTCGGACGTCAGCGAACCGGACACGCTCCGCCGGACCGCGCTGGAGCCCTTCCGGAACTCGATCGTGCCGCCCTCCACCCGGCCGCTCTCCTCGGCGGTAAGTCCGGCGGCCGGTTCCCCATCCCCGCCGAAAAAGCGGCTCGAGAGGTCCCAGTCCATGAGCGAGGCGATCGCATCGCCGCGGCAACGCGCCCTCGCACGCTGGCTGTGAAGCGTCCCCTCACCGTTCAGGATGCGCTGATCCACGGTCAGCCCCAATTCGCCCGGGCGTTCGCCGTCCTCGCGTTGGATCCGCAACAGCCCCACGGCTAGGTTGCCCTCGTCCACGTTGCCGTGGCAGGTGAAGATCCGAAACGACCGGACGCGGCCGTCGCCGCCCGCGGGCGGGAATGGCTGGATTCCGCCGATGCGTTCGAGCAGGGCCGGCGACAGGGGCTCGCCCGCCATGCGGTCCCGCTCCCGCCGGGTGGTCTCTCGCTTGCGCTGGAGCATCGTGCGGCATTATCGTCCAGTTTCGCCGGCCTCCGCAAGTGCTCCTGCGGGGGAGCAACGGATGCGCACCGGTCATTTCCTCTTGCGGACACAGCCCGGGTACATCTTCTTGAGCTTCTCGACCTTGGGGTCCGAGACGTTCACGATGTAAGGGTTGGCGCGGTTCTGGACCGCGTAGTTCTGGTGGCAGGCTTCGGCTGTGTAGAACTTGTCGAGCGGGACCACCTGCGTCACGATCGGGCTCCGGAAGCCCCGCGCCTCGTTGAGTTGCTTGATGTAGGCCTCGGCGACCCGCCTCTGCTCCCCATCGACATAGAAGATGGCGCTGCGGTACTGCGGACCGGTGTCCGGACCCTGCCGGTTGAGCGTGGTGGGGTCGTGCGCCACGCTGAAGAAGATCTTGAGAAGCTGGCCGTAGGAGATCTTGGCGGGATCGTAGGTGATGAGAACGGTTTCGGCGTGGCCGGTGCGTCAGGTGGAAACGATGTCGTACTTGGCGGTCTCCCTGGCGCCGCCCGAATAGCCGGAGATGACGTCCTCAACGCCTTCCACCACCTCGAAGACGGCTTCGGTGCACCAGAAGCAGCCGCCAGCCAGGACGGCGGTCTGTCTGCCCGAAGCGGGCCTGAGGTCAACGGCGGGATCGGGTAATGCTCCCACGCCGGCGGGCATCATATTGCCTCCAGAGGCGAGAAGAGTGAGAGCGAGGACCTGAAGCCGGGAAGAAATCGTTGTGAGCGCCATGACCTATGTCCTCCTCTGAGAAAGTAGATGACGCCTCGCCCGTCTGGAGTGCACCATTGTTGCTGGCAGCGGAAACGAGAGGAGGCGGCTGCGCCTGCCGGACCGTGCTTATCGGAAGCCCCATTCAAGCCTGGCGCCTACTGAGTACGGGCCACGGGGAGTCGGAGGATTGCCGGGAACCCGGCAGAGTCGACGGGGAGCGACCGGGCCCGGAGCCCGGCATCGGAGCGAGAGACACAAGTAAGGAAGCGCTGGATTACTCGCTTGGCAGTATTTCGCCCGCGTAGCCGCTCAGCAGCGAGTGGCGTCCCGCCTGGTGGGCGAACTGCGCATCGCCCACCGTGAGCGGGTTCCGCGTGCTGCCGTACGCGTTGGGATCCATTCCTGAGCCGTAATAGGTCCTGCGTCCGTAGTAGGCCGTACTGGCGCGAAGGTTGTAGTAAGTTTGCGGAGAGAGGGCGTGGTTCCAGCTCAGACCGGAACTGTAGCGCCGCCAAGCAATCTGTTCGGTGATCCAGGTTTCATGCGGCGCCTTGTCGAACTGGTCCCCGCCGCGGCGGAACTCGTCGGCCACCATGCCGGTATAGGAAAGCCTGGCCTGTCCATCCAGGAAGCGCCGGAACAGGCCCAAGCCTCCGGAATTCAGGCGGCGTTTGCCGAGGTCGGAGAAACCGTCCCGGTCGCGGTCCACCGGCGCCCGGTTGATGCCGCGATAGTAGAAGTCTCCCGCGAACCCGCCCGGCAGTCTGGTCAACTGGGCCGCGGCGCCGGCCTGCTGTTCCGGCCGCCCGCCCTGCCAGCCAGATATCGCTTCCAGCCGCAGGTGGTTCTCCTGCGGCTCCCGCCGGATCAGGTTCGCCACGCCGGCTACCGCCCCCGGTCCGTACAGGGCCGAGTTGCCGCCCTTGACCACTTCAATCTGCTCCAGGAACGCCGTGGGGATCTGCTCCAAGCCGTAGACCGAAGTGACGCCGGAGTAGCTCGGCAGCCCGTCCTCCAGGATCTGCGTGTACGGTCCCTCGAGGCCGTTCATGCGAAGCTGCATGAAGCCGCAATTCTGGCAGTTCATCTCCATGCGCACGCCGGAGATCGTCGCCTGAAAGGCCTCCGCGAGGGTGGACTTCACCTGCCGGTCCACCACTTCCGGCGTGATCAGCTCGGTTCGCACCGGAGCCTCATGAACCAGGCTCTCCGTCCCGGAACCGGTCACCACGATGCTCTCCGACACGACGCCGCGGATCTGGAGTTCCAGGGTGAGTACCGTCTCGCGGTCGGCGGCCAGTTCCACCAGCGCGGACTCGTTCGAGAAGAAGCCGTCGGCCGAAGCCATCACCGACAGACTGCCGAGCGGCAGTCCCTGGAACGCGGCCTGGCCGCTGGCGTCCGTCGCCCGGCGGCCTAGTTCGCCGGGAGCCGCTGGCGTGTCCATGCGGCCGCGGCGATTTCTCCAGCGCGGGCCGTCGCGAGCCTCCACTACGCTGACTGCGGCCGCTGGGATCGGTTTCCCGGTCGCATCCTGCACCTTGACAATGAGCGTGGCCGTCTCCGCCGCACTTTGAGCAGTGGCCACAAACCCGGAAGCAGAACATAACAAGAGTAAGAGTCCGCCAAGAATCGTTCTCATACCAAGAACCCTCCTTTTTCAACCCATCGAAATGACCGAACCGTGAAATGGAGGCCTTGCGGGTCCAGACGCCGTTCGGGGGATCAGATGCCGAACAAGGAGGGTGGAGGAGCTCGCCCGCGATGAATGCGAGGGGAAAAACAGGTATGTGCGACGGGAGTCGCCAGCCACACATGCCAGGCGACGCGCGCCACCAGACCGACGTGCACGGGCGCGGAAGCAGCTTCGACGCTCAGATGCTGGAACTGGCAGAACTGACAGGGGCCAGCCGCCATCCGGTCGTCGCGGTGCAGCGGGCTATAGACGAAAACGCTGAGGCAGAACAGGGCGACGGCACAGGCAGCCGCCGTTAGGATGCGCAAAGGGATTCGGGCAGACCCCGAGCTCCCGACTTCGGGCATGCCCGATCTCTTTCTGCAATCCATTTGCAATTGGAATCCTGCCAGACGATCTGAATACCTGTCAAGTGAGGGCGGTGGCCTGTCAGGAACTTCGCATGGAGGGGTGCGGGAGGGGGTGGAAAGGCGTGACAGCGGCGGTGGCGGCCAGCCGAGGGGACGCCGAGGAGATTCGCAGCCGCCTT
>VFZS01000014.1 GCA_016871095.1 Acidobacteriota bacterium | reverse complement strand
GCATCATCGACGTGAAGGAGGTGGCCGAGTACGCCGCCACCTTGCCCGGCGTGGTGGTGTCGCGCGAGTACAAGTACATGTGCTCGGATCCCGGGCAGGAGCTGATCAAGCAGGACATCCGCGACCGCGGCCTGACGCGTATCGTGGTGGCGGCCTGCTCGCCCACCCTGCACGAGGCCACCTTCCGCGGGGCCACCCAGGGCGGCGGCCTGAACCCCTACTTCTTCCAGATGGTCAACGTGCGCGAGCAGGACTCCTGGGTGCATGTGGACAAGCGCGCCGCCACCGACAAGGCCTTCGACCTGGTGCGCGCCGCCATCCGCCGCGTCCCCAGGCATCGTCCCCTGGAGCGCCGCGAAGTCCCCATCCATCCCGACGTGCTGGTGGTGGGCGGCGGCATCGCCGGCATACACGCCGCGCTCACTTTGGCCAACGCCGGCAAGAAGGTCTGCCTGGTCGAGCGCCAGCCCACCATCGGCGGCCACATGGCCCAGTTCGACAAGACCTTCCCCACCCTGGACTGCGCCGCCTGCATCCTCACCCCCAAGATGACGGCCGTCAAGGCCCACCCCAACATCACTCTGTGGACGCTGGCCGAAGTCGCTCAGATCGATGGTTACGTGGGCAACTTCACGGTGAGGGTCCGCCACAAGCCCCGCTTTGTCATCGCGGAGCTGTGCGTGGGCTGCATGGAGTGCATCGAAGCCTGCGTGTTCAAGCAGGCCAAGGTCCCAGACGAGTTCAACGCCGGCCTGAGCAAGCGCAAGCCAGTCTACCTCTCCTTCCCCCAGGCCGTGCCCCTGGTGCCGGTCATCGACCCGGAAACCTGCATCGAGTTCAAGACCGGCAAGTGCAAGAAGACCTGCATCGAGGTCTGCGGCGAGCGCAACGCCATTGACCTCAACATGAAGGAGCGGCTGGAAGAGATCCAGGTGGGCACCATCATCCTGGCCACCGGTTTCAAGACCTTCGACCCTCACCGCCTGCCCTATTACGGCTACGGGACCTATCCCAACGTCTACACTGCGCTGGAGGTGGAGCGGCTGGTGAACGCCTCTGGGCCTACCGGCGGCGAAATCGTCCTGCGGGATGGCAAGAAGCCCAAGACCGTGGGCATCGTCCATTGCATCGGCAGCCGCGATGAGAACACCAACCGCTGGTGCTCGCGGGTCTGCTGCATGTACTCGCTTAAGCTGGCGCACCTGATCAAGGAGAAGACCGAGGCCGAGATCTACAACTTCTACATCGACATGCGCACGCCCGGCAAGACCTTCGAGGAGTTCTACAACCGGATAGGCGAGGAGGGCGTCAAATTCGTACGGGGCAAGGTCGCCGACGTGTACCCGGCCGACAGCGACGGGCAGCTCATCCTCCGGGTCGAGGACACGCTGCTGTCGCGGGTGCGCAAGATTCCGGTGGACATGGTGGTGCTGGCGGTGGGACTGGAGGGCCAGCCCGACGCCCAGGACGTACGCCGCATGTTCAATATCACCTGCTCGAACGAAGGCTGGTTCCTGGAGCGCCATCCCAAGCTGGCCCCGGTGAACACCTTCACCGACGGCATCTTCCTGGCGGGCTGCTGCCAGGGCCCCAAGGACATTCCGGATTCGGTGGCGCAGGCCGGCGCCGCGGCCTCGGAAGCGCTCGCGCTGATTGACCGCGGCTCCATCGAGCTGGAGCCTAACACCGCCTACATCGTCGAGGAGGAGTGCTCCGGCTGCAAGACCTGTATCCCGCTGTGCCCTTACACCGCCATCACCTTCAACGCGGACACCAAGAAGGCCTTCATCAACGAGGTGCTGTGCAAGGGCTGCGGCACTTGTGTGGCCTCCTGTCCCTCGGGCACCATCCGGCAGAACCTGTTCGAGGACGAGGAGATCGTCGAGGAAATCCAAGGAGTGTTGGCCTATGTCTGAAGCTCTGGTCGGATTGCAGGCGGCTCCGCAGTTTGAGCCCAAGATCGTCGCGTTCTTCTGCAACTGGTGCACCTACCTGGCGGCCGATCTGGCCGGCACCTCCCGCATCAAGTACGCGCCCAACACGCGCGTGGTCCGGGTGATGTGCTCCGGCCGCATTGATCCCCAGTTCGTGCTGGAGGCCTTCGCCAGGGGCGCCGACGGCGTCCTGATCGGCGGCTGCCACCCCGGCGACTGCCACTACCAGGAGGGCAACTACAAGTGCCTCCGCCGCTTCCACCTCCTCCAGCGCATGCTGGGAACCCTGGGCCTGGAGGAGGCGCGCTTCCGGCTGGAGTGGATCTCGGCGGCCGAGGCCGACCGGCTCAAGCTGGCGGTTAATGACATGGTGGCCAAGGTGCGCGCGCTGGGACCGCTGCGCTGGAGCGTCCCGGCCGAGAACCTGGCCGAGGAGGTGGCGGCGTCATGAAACCCAAGGTTGCCTTTTACTGGTGCGCTTCCTGCGGCGGCTGCGAGGAGGCGGTGGTCGATCTGGCCGAGAGCATTCTCGACGTAGCCGCGGCCATCGACATCGTGCTATGGCCCGTGGCTACCGACTTCAAGCGCCACCACATCGAGGCCATGGCGGACGGCGAGATCGCCGCGGCCATCATTAACGGCGCCATCCGCTCGACCGAGCAGGAGGAGTGGGCCCACCTGCTGCGCCGCAAGGCCCAGGTGGTGATTTCCTTCGGCGCTTGCGCCCAGCTGGGCGGCGTCCCCGGCCTGGCCAACCTCTCCGATCGTCAGGCGATCCTCCAAACCGTGTACTCCGGGACGCCCTCCACGCTGAATCCAGAAGGCGTTACGCCCCAGCCGGCCAGCCGGTCCAACGGGCACGACCTGCACCTGCCCGTCCTGTTCGACACCGTGCGGCGGCTGGACGAGATCATCAGCGTGGACTATTCCATTCCCGGTTGCCCCCCCACGCCGAAGCTGCTGGCCGACGCCGTGGGCGCTTTGCTCACCGGCAAGCTCCCCGAGAAGGGCGCCGTACTGGCCCCCGACCGCGCGTTGTGCGACGAGTGCCCCCGCAAGGATACCCGCCCGGACAAGCTCCTGGTGGCCGAGTTCAAGCGGCCCCACCAGGTGCTTATCGAAGACGACAAGTGCATCATGGCCCAGGGGCTGCTGTGCCTGGGTCCGGCCACCCGTTCCGGATGCGAGTCCCGCTGCATCCAGGGCAACATGCCCTGCACCGGCTGCTTCGGCCCCACCAGCCGGGTCCGCGACTACGGCGCCAAGGCCCTCTCCGCGGTGGCCTCGCTGGCTGACAGCAACGACGACGCCCAAATCCGCAAGATCCTGGAGGCCATTCCCGACCCCGTCGGGACTTTCTACCGCTACAGCCTGCCGGCCGCCCTGCTCCAGCGGAAGAGAGTGACTCCCCACGCCTGAGGTGAATGACATGTCCGCCCAAGACACCACTGTTCGCCGCCGCATCACCATCGACCCCATCACCCGTCTGGAGGGTCACGGCAAGATCGACATCTTCCTGGACGAGCAGGGGCAGGTCGAGCGCGCCTACTTCCAGGTGCCCGAGCTGCGCGGCTTCGAGGAGTTCGCCAAGGGCCGCCTGGCCGAGGATATGCCGCAGATCACCTCCCGCATCTGCGGCGTCTGCCCCACCGCCCATCACATGGCCGCCACCAAGGCCCTGGACAGTCTCTACCAGGTGACCCCGCCGCCCGCCGGCCGCAAGATCCGCGAGCTGGTCTACTCGACCTTCATGGTCGAGGACCACGCTCTGCACTTCTACTTTTTGGGCGGGCCGGATTTCGTGGTTGGCCCTACGGCCCCGGCCGCCGAGCGCAACGTGCTGGGCGTGATCGCCCGGGTGGGCGTCGAGGTGGGCAAGAAGGTCATTTCTACGCGCCGCCGCTTACGTGAACTGGTAGCCCTCGCGGCCGGCAAGCCCGGCCACCCTGTCTTCGGGCTGCCCGGTGGCGTGGCCAAGCGCCTCACGGCCGAGGATCAGGCGCGCTTTTGCGAAGTCGCCGCTGACGCCGTGAGCTTTGCCCAGTTCACCCTGGAAGTCTTTCACAAGATCGTGCTGGGCAACTCCGCCTACACCGACCTGATCACCTCCGACGAGTTCACCCACCGCACGCACTACATGGGCATGGTGGACGAGCACAACCAGGTGAACTTCTACGACGGCGCTTTGCGGGTGGTTGACCCGGAAGGCCACCGGGTGGCCCGCTTCTCCCCGGGAGAGTACCTGGACCACGTGGCCGAGCGGGTCGAGCCCTGGAGCTACATGAAGTTCTGCTACCTCAAGAACGTCGGGTGGAAGGGCTTCGTGGACGGGGCGGACAGCGGCGTCTACTCCGTGGCCCCCCTGGCCCGGCTCAACGCGGCCGAGGGTATGGCCACGCCCCTGGCGCAGCGGGCCTACCAGGAGTACTTCACCATGCTGGGCGGCAAACCCGTCCACCACACCCTGGCCAACCACTGGGCGCGGGTCATCGAGCTGATCTACGCCGCCGAGCGCATGAAGGAGCTGGCCGAGGATCCCGAGATCATCGACCCCAACGTGCGCACCATCCCCACCGCCACACCGACCGAGGGCGTGGGCATCGTGGAAGCGCCCCGCGGCACGCTGATTCACCACTACTGGACCGACCCCAGGGGCGTGATCCAGAAGGCCAACCTCATCGTGGCCACGCAGAACAACGCCGCCCGCATCTCCATGAGCGTGGAGAAGGCCGCCAAGGGGCTGGTGGACGGCCGCAAGATCTCCGACGGCATGCTTAACATGGTGGAGATGGCCTTCCGCGCCTACGACCCCTGCCTGGGTTGCGCCACGCACTCTCTGCCCGGGCAGCATGCCGCTCATGCTGCGGCTGCGCGACCGCTCCGGCGCCACGGTCGGCACCCTGCGCCGCGACTCCGACGGCCGTGTCCACCGCACGTGACCATCGGGGACAGGCTACCCTGTCCCTGCGCGGACAGTGCGGCCTGTCCCCGATGCCTTCTCAGCCATGATCCCCCGCACCCGCCTCCTCGGCCTGGGCAATGACATCCTGGCCGACGATGCCCTGGGCATACTGGCCGCGCGCGAGATCGAGCGGCTGGCTTTGCCGGGCCTGCAAGTGGTGACCTCCTCCGAGTCCGGCCTCAGCCTGCTCGATTACGTCCAGGATGTGGACCGTCTCATCGTCATCGACAGCATCCAGACCGCGCGCGCCGAGCCGGGAACCATCCACCTGGTGCGCGAGGAGGATGTCGCCGCTCCGCCTGGCGGCTCGCCTCACTTCATCGGCCTGTTCGAGACCCTGGCGCTGGGCCGCGCGCTCGGCCTGCGCGTGCCCGGCGAGGTCATCATCATTGCCGTCGAGGCGGCCGACTGCCTCACCCTGGGCGGCCCCATGCACCCCGCCGTCGCCGCCTCCATTCCCCGCGTAGCCGAACTGGTCGGGGACCTGATCGGCTGATGTATATACTTATGGGGTATACTTAGAGGCATGGCGGTCACCAAGGTTTTCCGTAGCGGGAATTCCCAGGCCGTGCGCATCCCCCGCCCGTTGCGGGTGGAGGCCCCGGAAGTGGAGATCTTCCGTCGCGGCGACGAGATCGTGCTCCGAGAGCGACCGCGCGACCTGACCCTGGCCTTCGAGTTGCTGGCAGGCCTCTCCCCGGACTTCTTCCGCGGCGGGCGCCGACAGCCCCGGCCGCAGAAGCGAAACCCGGTCTGATGCGGTACCTGCTCGACACCAACATCTGCATCTACATTGCCCGGCGGAGGCCGCCGCAGGTTCTGTCCCGGATGGAGCAGTTGCGGCCGGGCGATGTCGGCATGTCGGTGATCACCTACCTCGAGCTGGTCTACGGCGCCACGAAGAGCCAGCAAGCGGAAGCGAACCTGGCCAAGATTGAGCAACTCCGGGAGTTGATTCCCGTCCAGCCTCTGGACAGCGCCGCCGGGCGGCGCTACGGCCTCCTCCGGGTGGAGCTCGAGAGGAAGGGCTCGCCCATCGGATCCTACGACCTCCTGATTGCGGCCCATGCACTCAGCCTGGGGCTGACACTGGTGACCAACAACGTCCGCGAGTTCTCCCGCCTGCCGGGCTTGCATCTGGAGAACTGGGCCGCCTGAGCGCCGCTACACGTACACCCGCTGGACGCGGTTGCCGATGCCGCACAGGACGGCGTAGGGAATCGTGCCGGCCGCCTCGGCCATCTGTTGCGCATCCAGCGCCGCCTCGCCATCGCTGCCCACGAGCGTCACCGCGTCGCCGTTCTGAATCGAAGGGCACTCGGTCAGGTCCACCGCGGTCAGGTCCATGGACACCGCGCCCAGCATGGGCACGAGCCGCCCCGCCGCGATCACCTGCCCGCGATTGGCCAGGCTGTGCGGCACGCCGTCGGCGTAGCCCGCCGCCACCATCCCTATGCGCATCGCATGCGGCGCGCGGAACAGCGCTCCATATCCGACCGGCGCCCCGGCGGGAACTTCCTTGACCGCCACCAGCCGGGCCTTCCAGGCGAGCACCGGGCGGACCTCGAGGATCCTCGGCGGCGCCGCACCCCGCGCCGTGCCGATGTACCCGTACAGACTCAGCCCCGCCCGGACCATGTTACCGAAGGCTTCCACCCGCCCGTGAGCGATGGGCAGGGTGGCAGCCATATGCACGAAGCGGGCCTCGATGCCCATTCCGCGCAAACGCTCCCGCCACTCGGCGAACGCTCGCACCTGCTCGCCGGTCTGCGGACTCGTGTAGTCTCCGGATGAAGCCAGGTGCGACATGAAACCCTCGAGGCGCAGGTGCGCGGCGCTCCGCACTGCTTCGGCCACAGCGGCCGCACCCGCGCGTGTCCCCATGCGGCCCATGCCGCTGTCCATCTTCAGGTGATAGGACAGCGGCCGGCCGCTCCGCCGCGCCATCTCATCCAGCGGCGGCAACTCCTCCAGCGCATGCACCACCGGCGTCAGGCCGTGCTCGAAAAAGGCCGCGCGGTTTTCCGGCAGGCTGTCCGACATCACCAGGATGCGCGAGGCGAGGCCGGCCTGCCGCAGCTCGACGCCCTCCTCGGCCGCGGCCACCGCCAGCCAGCGTGCCCCTTCCGCCTCCAGCACTCGTGACACCTCCACCGCTCCGTGCCCGTAGGCGTTGGCCTTCACCACCGCCGCCACCTCCACTTGCGGGCCTACCACGGCGCGCAGCGCCGCGAAGTTGCCGGCGATTCCCCGCCGCGAAATCTCCACCCAGGAACGCATCCGCTAATGCTCCTTCTTCGTCAATCCGGTCAGCAACTCCTCGTAAGCGTCGGCCACGCGCTCCCAGGCGTAGTGCTCGCGGACTCGTTCGAGGGCCCGCCGCCGCCATTCGTCACGCTCCGCCGCGCTCATGACCAGCACCTGTTCCAGCCTCTCGGCGAGATTGTGATGCTCAAACGGGATGCCCGCTCCGCCCGCCACCTCGCGGTTCTCCGGAGTATCCAGGAACAGTGTCAGCGCCCCGCGCCCCATGGCCTCGATCAGCGCCGGATGGGTGCCGCCCACCTCGGTGGCATGAATGTAGGCGCGGCAGTGCGACTGTAGCTCGCGGTAACCCTGTCCGTAGATCGCGCCGGGTATCACCACCCGCGGATCGCGCGTGGCTCGCACCCGCGCGATGTACTCCCGCGCATAAGGTGCGTCGCCCACCAGCGCCAGCTTCAGATCCGTGCGCACCCGCTCGAAGGCCTCCCGCACCAGCAGCGCGTTGTTCTCCGGCTCCAGGCGGCTGACGTAAAGGAAGTAGCGGCCCGCTTCGAGGCCCAGCCGCAGCAGAATCTCCTGGCTCGCCACCGCCCCAGTCTCCGCGCCGTAGGGGATGAAGCGCGTGGGCTTGCCGTACTGTTGCTGGTAGTAGTCCGCGATGTGGCGCGCGTCGCTCACCGCCACCGCGGGGCAGAAGGTGGACAGCCATTCCGACAGCCGGTACCACCCGCGCGCCAGTACGTTCCACTTGCGGCGGCGCCGCTCCAGCCCGTCCACGTTCAGCGCCGTGGGCATCCCGGCCAGCCGCGGCATCCAGGTGAAGATGGCGTTGGCGGCATTGCAGTACAAGGCCACGTCCTGGCGGTGGAACAGCAGATCCAGCGTGGACAGGCAGGTGTGGGTGACGGTGTCGAAGTACTTGTGGCGGACGGTGGGCAGGTAGCGGAGCTTGACCCCCAGGTAGCGGGTCTGGGCCAGGCGCTGCCGGCAGTAGACCGTCACCTGGTGACCGCGTGAGGCCAAACGCTGCCCCAACTCCTCAGCGAAGGTCTCGAAGCCCCCGTAGCGGGCCGGGATTCCCCGTGTCCCCAGGATGGCGATTCGCATGGCCTGCGCGGCGGCCCGCGCTCAGTACTCGAACTGCCCCGCCTGGGTGGGCGCCGCGGCCCGGTAGCGCGCCGGGCTCTGCGCGGGGGGCGCCGGAGCCGGCAGGCTGACGGGCTCGTAGCGGAACCAGTTGGCCATGTAACCGTCCTCCACCCGCCGGCGCTTCATGATCTCGCGCCGCTTGGCCAGCACGCGCCGCCAGTTCTTGGCCAGGAACCAGAACGCCTTCAGCGAGTGGTGCTCGCGCAGCAGGCAGCAACTCACCACCACGATGTCCCGCAGGGTGATCGAGAAGAAGTTGCGGCGATACACGCCGCTGGTGATGTTCTTCACCCGCATCAGGAAGCGGTTCTTCACCGAGTGCATGTTGATGTGCGGGGGCAGCGCGCGGCGGTTCCCCGGCAGCACGCTGCGCACGTGGTAGCCGCGCGCCCGCGGCGTGTACAGGCACTTCCAGCCCAGCAGTTGCGCCCGCCAGGCCACGTCCGCGTCTTCCCGGTAGGTGAAGAAATCCGAATCGAAGAACTCCCCTTCCACCGACACGTCCTGGATCATCTCGCGGCGGTAGAGCGCCGCCGCGGCGGTGGCGCCGAACACGTACTCGAAGTTCAGGAAGTGTCCGTTGTCCTCCTCCTGGCTGCCCCGGTCCAGGTGCCGCAGCATGGGTGTGAAGTAGATGCCGGTCGAGTCCACCAGCGGCCGGTCGGGGAGCGCGAAGCTGGGCCGCATGGTCAGCAGCTTGCCGCACACCGAGCCCACCTGGGGATCCATGTGCCCGGCCTCCAGCAGGGCCTCTATGAAGTTGGGCATCAGCAGCATGTCCGGGTTCAGGGCCAGCACCCAGTCCCCGCGCGACAGCTTGATGGCCTGATTCTGCGCCGCTGCGAACCCGGCGTTGCGGTCGTTGTAGTACAGACGGCAGCGGTCCTCGAACTGGTCCAGGATGTCACGAGTGCCGTCGGTGGAGGCGTTATCCACCACCACCACTTCTTTGTGGGGGTAGCGCTGGGCCAGCACTGATTCCAGACATCTCTTGATGAACCGGCCACTGTTGAAGGTGACCAGCGTGATCGAAACCAGATCGTTGTACGGCATGCCTAATGAACTCGCGCTACCACAGATGCCGGTTGCCCTTCACCCTTCTACCTTGCCGCGGCAGACCGTGTCCGCTGGCCCGGCCGCCGCCCGCTGCCAGCCGGCTAAGGCCAAGCCGGACCATCCTACCATGAACCGCTGCCGCCCGGGGTAGTCCCAAGACGACAATCCCCTTCATTGCCTCCACCAGAGAGCGCACAAGCACCCCGAGGCACATCACCCGGTGTGCCGCCCGGCTGAAATGCTTGTCAGAGTACCTTAACAGGCTATCATACCAACAAAGCCGCCGCCGTTCCCATCCCATGCTGACTGTAGAATGACCGCCCTGGTGCCGGGCCATCGCCTCCGGCACGTATCGTACCCGGTAGCCTGCCGCCCGGGCCCGCCGGCAGAAGTCCACGTCCTCAAACCACAGGGGGTGAAAACACTCGTCGAAGCCCCCCAGCTCCCGCCAGGCCTCGCGCCGGATCATGAGGAAGGCCCCGGCCGGCTGCTCGACTTCGGCGGCGAGGTCCAGATCCAGGTCCCGGCAGCGGTAGTGCCGGTTGACCGGGTTGCCGGGCCAGAGCCGGTTCATTCCCAGTACCTCGAAGGCCAGAGAGACGGGCGTCGGCAGGCGCCGCACCACGAAACCGGCCTGGACACGCCCGTCCTGGTCCACCAGCTTGCCTCCCGCCGCCGCCGTGCGCTCGCCGCACGCCCCGGCCAGGGCCTCAAGCCCGCCCTGGAGCACGGCGTCCGGATTGAGCAGCAGCACCTGGGGATGGTCCAGTGCCCCGATGCCCTGGTTGACCGCCGCCGCGAAGCCCCGGTTCCAGGGGTTGGCGATTAGCCGCGCGCCCGGCCGCTTTCGGACCTCTTCCAGAGTCCGGTCCTCGGAGGCGTTGTCTACCACCACCACTTCGGCCCCGCTCGCCAGGGCGGCATCCAGGCACTCCCCGATCACCTCCTCGGAGTTGTACGTCACCACCACGATGCCGGCCGGGTTCATCGCCACCACGTCAGCGCGAAGTAGGCGCGCCAGTAGGCGTCGAAGCCCGTCCGGCGCTGGAGCGCGTGGATATGCGCCTCGCTCACGCGCAGAATCCTCCTCAATCGACGCGGGCGGGCACCCCTCCAGGCGGCTTCACGCCGCAGGCCGGGCCACATGCGCAGGGCGTTCCACTTGCCCCGCAGCCAGGCTCCAAAGCGGCCCCGGCGTAGCGCCACCAATCCCCATAGCAATTGGCCCGCCGCCAGCGGCCAGGCCCACCGCGCCAACTCGCGCCCCGAATAGTGCTTTGCCGCCAACAAGACCTGATTGCGCGAGATCCTGCGCACCGTGTCGGCGTGCCACACCCCGAGGGTTGCGCTGCCCGCGTGCGCGGACATCGCCTCCGGGACGTACACGCCCCGGCAGCCGGCCAGCGCGCTGCGCAGCGACCACTCGACGTCCTCGAGGTAGGATTCGAACCGCTCGTCCAGTGGTCCCACGCGCTGGAACAGCTCCGTGCGCACCAGCGCGGCGGTGAGCGGGACAAAGCGGATCCAGCGTTGGCCGGCCCACAGCGGCCCATCGGGGCGGCCGTGTCCGGCGCGCCACGCGCACGCGGCCCGCGACAGCAAGTCGTAGGCCCCATCCAGGCGGGTCGGATCCCGGGCGTCCAGCAGCCGGCCGGTGGCGAACCAGGCCCCGCACGCGCTGGCCGCCGCTATCAGCCGTTCCAGCCAGGCCGGGGCCGGCTCCACATCGTTGTTGAGGATGGCCACCCAAGGCGTGCGGGTCTCCGCGACGCCCCGGTTGACCGCCGCCGCGAAGCCGGCGTTGCGGCCCATCTCGATCACGCGGGCGCCGCGGGCGCGGGCCATTTCCACGGACCCGTCCGCCGAGCCGTTGTCCACCACCATCACCGTATCGGGAGGACGACTCTGCGCGGCCAGGGCCTGCAACAGCCGCTCGGTGCGGGCGCGCCCGTTCCAGTTCGGGATCAGCGCGGTCACCCCAGGCGCTTTTTCACCAGGAACCATAAGTTGTAGAACCCGTCACGCCAGGGGTCCAGCTTGGCTTCGCCCAGCCGGGAAGAGTACATGATCGAGATCTCGCCGAAGCGGATGCGCGGGTTCTTGAGCGCCTCGATCTTAATCTCCTCCGAGAACGCCATCCCGTCAGCCGTCAGCTTCATGTGTTCGAGGATGGACCGCCGCAACACCCACATCCCCGATTGCGAGTCCCGCACCCAGCGGAAATACAGCACCGACATGGCCAGCGACAGGATCAGGTTGCCCACCTTGTTGCGGAAGCTCATGGCCCGCGGATCGCGCACCGGGAACCGCGAGGCGTTCAGGAAATCCACCTCCAGATGCAGGAACGCCTCCAGCAGGTACGACAGCGCGTCCACCGGGTAGCTGTGGTCGCCGTCCAGGGTGACGATCAGGTCGCCCGTCGCGCAAGAGAATCCTCTGCGATAGGCGCGCCCGTAGCCCCGCGCTTCTTCTCGGATGACGTGGGCCCCCAGCGAGCGTGCTACCTCGGAAGTCCGGTCCGTCGAGCCGTTGTCCACCACGATCACCTGGTCCACGAACTCCGGCATCCGCCGGAGGATCCGCTCGACCCCCTGCTCCTCGTTCAAGCACGGAATCACCACCGTGACGCGCTGGCCTTTATACATGCGAGGAGGCCACCTCAAGACTTATCATGAGAACTGGCATGCCACGAACTGTTCTATTATGCGCCATTCTTGCCGCCGCCACGCTGCTGGCCGCGGCGGCGGAGCTATCCCAGGTGCGCTCCGTCTACCTGCTACCCATGGGAGGCGGACTGGACCAGCATCTGGCCAACCGTCTAACCAACGCCGCCGTGTTCCAGGTGGTGACCGACCCCAAGAAGGCCGACGCGGTCTTCACCGAGCACCTCGGCCCCGTCTTGGAAGGCCGCCTGGATGAGTGGTTCCCAGAGCCGCCTCCGCCGGCGGCCGAGGCGTCCAAGAAGGCCGAGCCCACCAAGGAGGAGAAGAAGAAGGAGGCAGCTCAGCCGGTGGTCGAGGTTCCGACCGCTCCTCCCGTGGTCCGCAGCACCGCGTTCGGCCGCGGCAAGGGTACCTTGTTCCTGGTGGATGCTAAGACCCGGGTGGTGCTATGGTCGATCTACGAGAAGCCCAAGGACACCCAGCCCGCCACCCTGGACCGCACCGCCCGCCGCATCGTCGAGCGCCTCCAGCGCGACCTGAAGCCGAAGTGAGAACCGACTGCGGCAAGCCTGCCCCACCGCTGGGGCGGCTCCCCTGAGCCCGGGTGCCCTCCGGGCCCCGGCCCGCTGTGCGGCGGTCCACTTGGCCGGCCCACTCTCAAGGCCGAGAGCTCCGCGCTTCTCAGCCCGCGCCGGCTGCGAGCGGGTTGACCCACCCGAGGCCAGCGAAGCGGCTGAAGTCCCGGTCCGTCGAAGCGAGTACGCCGCCCTGCTCGAGAGCCAGCGCGGCCAGAGCCGCATCCATCAAGAGCGCGCCCGCCGCCTGGCTCTCCCTCACCAGGCGCTCCAGGAGCTCCGGGTGGCGAGGGCCGGGATCGATCACACGAACCCTGGGCAACCCCAGCCAGCCGCGGACAATCTGAAACGCCTCTTCAGCCCGCAATGGTCGCGGGAACAAACGCGGGTTGGTGGAAATCCGCAGGAACGCCCATAGTGTGAGCCAGGGGATCCCGACCCACTCGGGGCTTGCCAATAGCGACGTCAGCCAGACCCGAGCCCGCTGGTGCTCCGGCGCGTCGGCGTTGTAGGCGTAAAGCAGGAGATTGGCGTCCAGAACGGTCACCGGTAGGTCTCCCCCTCGGCCAGCTCCAGCAGCGCCGAAACGTTGTCGTAGTTGAGGCCTGCGCGCACCCCCATGTGCCGGGGCTCAATCCGGAACTTCCGGCGGGCGCCGGGTTCCCGCGCGGCGACGAGGCCCACCCGGAGAGTGTCGTTCAGGGCTTGGCGAAACGGCACGCCGCGGCTGCGGCTGGCTTCCTTGAGCCGCTCGAAGACGTCTTCATCCAGCGTGACTGTGGTCCGGATGCTCATGATGCTCTGAGGATAGCATCTCTAGCATCAGGATGCGCGTCGCTCCTCGTCATCGATCGCCTCCAGCGCGACCTGGAAAGGAAGAATGGGTCAGCCTGAGCTGACCCGGTCTTTTCCGCTCTGGCTCGGGGGGAGCTCCCCGATTCTCAGCTCCCATCGGCAGCCGGGCGGAGCAGGATGCCGTACACCGCGCCGATGGACAGCATCTCGCCCAAGCCCGTCACCAGGGTGTACAACAGCGCGGCTGGCGGTACTTCCAGTGTCATCCACTGCCCCAGCACCGACATGACCACCCTGAAGAACCAAACACCCAGGCCGAAGCTGAGCCCCTTCAGCAGACCTGTTCCTCCCGGCAGGCTCCGGTAGAGGAGCAGGAACACCCCGGCCATCACGAAGCCGTACACGAGATCGATGGCGATCCCTGCAACGACATTGACCGACTGGCGGGCGATCGGCCGGAACACGCCGTAGAGCCGCTGCGCCAGCGGGTTGGCGTGGATCAGACCGTCCAGGATCCCGAACAGTACCCCGCCGACGAGGCTGGCCACGACATACCGGATCATCTTCCGCCCTCCGCATGCGGCGCTACCTCCGGCTGCTCCGTCCTGTGCGCTGCGTCAGCAGACCGCTTCTCGCGCAGCACGGCCCGGTAGCTGTCGACCAGCCGCGCGGTGAGAACAGCGGCGTCCCAGTTCTCTATCACCTCCCGGCGGGCGCGCTCGGCCATCGCGCGGGCGCGGGCCGGGTCGTTGAAAAGCGCCAGGATACGCTCGGCGAAACCCGCCGCATCGTCGGCCAGCCCGCAGAACTCTCCGTCTTCACGCGCCACGCCCTCGGCGCCGATTCGCGTCGAAACCACCGGAATCCCCGCCGCGAACGCCTCCAGCAGTTTGACCCGAACACCGGAGCCGCTCAGAATCGGGCACACGAACGCCGCGTAACGGCCCAGCGGCTCTCGCACATCCTCCACGAACCCGCGCAACTCGAGCGCCGGAGTCTCCGGCAAAGCGTAGCGGGGCGGCGGCTCCGACCCCACCACCACCAGCCGGGCTTCCGGCCGGGTGGCAACCACGCGGGGCAGCACCTCCCGTGCGAACCAGTTCAGCGCGGCCTGGTTCGGCGTATGGCGGAAACTCCCCAGGAACAGCATCGTGGCCGGCTCGCGCCCGTCCGGACGGAACTCGTAGCACGAGGCGTCCACGCAGGCACGCAGGCCGGCCTCCACCTTGCCGGCGAGTTCCGGCCGGAACGACACGAGGTAGTCTCCGTTCTCCCGGCTGCACACGTGGATGCGGTCCACCTTCGGCAGCAGTTGCAGCTCGTAGCGCAGCGCGCGCAGGTACTCGAGAGTGGCCTTCAGCTTCCACAGCTTCCGATGCGGCTCCTGGAGAGCTCGCGCGATGGACTGGAAGTAGACGTCATGCTCGAACAGCACCGAGGCCAGCCGCAGGTAACGCTCGGCATACTGCCCCAGCGGCGTGTATTCGAGCTGCACCACGTCGATGGCGCGCGTCGCGATCTGGCGGTGAATCAGCCACCGCAGGTCAGCGTTGGCAAACTCCCGGACGGCGTGCGGCACGATCGACCCGAACGCCTTGGGCTGGCCCGTCAGCCGCACCATGTACTCGACGGAAGCGCAGAGGCGCTCCAGCTCCGCATGCGGCGCGCGCTCCTCCCCATGGTCCAGCAGGATGATCAAGTGCAGCTCGCACAGCCGCGCCAGTTGCTCGACGGTCGCTTTCATGAATACACCGCCGCCGTGCACGGGCGGGCAGATCGGGTACGGCGATACGAACAGCACTCGCAACGGGTCCGACGGTCCGATTTCGGCGAAGCGGTCTCGAAAATAGCCGCCCCGCGGACGGGCGAAGGCCTCGGTGTCGTCCATGGCCGCCAGCGCCCGCGCCCGCCAGCGGGACGGCACTGTTCGATGCAGCCGCAGGAACGCGCGCCACAGCCCCGCCAGACTGGCCCGCTCCGGCGAGTCGCCGAACAGCAGGCTCACCAGGCCGTCTCCCCACACCGAGCCGAAGTGCGCCGCCAGCCGCTTCCACGCGTGGATGTTCTTCCAGGTGAACAGGAGGAAGTTGGTCTTAAGGACCGTCTGGATTTGCTCCGCACTGAACCGCCGCCCGATGGTGCCGCGGTGCTCGTGGTAGACCACGCTGCGAGGCTGGTAGAGCACCTTCCAGCCGCGCTTCCACGCCCGGTACCCCACGTCGGTGTCTTCCAGATAGAACGGCTCGAGCAGCGCGTCGAAGCCGCCCAGCTCCAGGAAAAGCCGCCGGTTAAAGGCGCACGAACCGCCGCCGCCATAGAAGCACGGATAGAGGTCCTTGACCCCCTGATCCACACGGTGCCGGACCCGCAACTGGCCGCTCTCCCACCAGCCCTCCGTCAGGCCCGTTTCCTCGCGCTGGCGGCGAGCATCGGTGAAGTGGATCTGGCAGGAGATGGCAAAGACGTCTCCGTCAGTGAAGCCCTCGAGCAGAGGCTCCACGAAACCCGGCTCCACGCGCATGTCGTTGTTGAGCAGGACGACGACGTCGTTGGCGGCCGCGCGAAAGCCGGCGTTCGAGCCGCCGCCGAAGCCCATGTTCTCGGGCAGCGCGAGCGTACGCACCTGCGGGAAGTGCTCGCGCAGGAACTCGACGGTACCGTCCGCGGAGCCGTTGTCCACCACGATGATCTCGTGGCCAGGATTCCCCGCCGTGGCCGCTAGCACGGAGGGCAGGTTGCGCTCCAGCAGCTCGCGCCCGTTCCACGTCGGGATGACGATGCTGGCCCCGCGCCGCCCAGGCACGGGGTGGGAGCCAGGTGGGCGCTTGCGCCCGGCCACCAGCCACAGCAGGTCCGTCAGCGCGAGCGCCACGGCGGCGCCTAGTACCAGCAGAGGCGACACCAGCAACAGCGGGAGGCCCCGCAGGATGCGGAGGAGCTTCCGCATCTCAGTCGTGCTCCAGCTTTGGTCCCAGACCGAAGGCGTGCCCCAGCTTCACCCAGCGCGAGGCGCGCACGCCCGCCAGCAGAACTTCGGCCTCCCTCAGTTGGCGGCCCAGCTTGCCGGCCCACGCCGTACGCTCCTCCACCGTCGCTTCAGCCCGGTGAAGCAGTCGAACGCACTCGGCCAGCTCGTTGCACTTGGCCTCGAGTTCGGCGGTCCTGGCTTCCAGCTCCGCGCCCAGGCGCCGTTCGCTCTCCAAAGCCCACTCGGCGTGCCGCCTGCTGTCCGCCTCCAGCTCCCGCACCTTCTCCTCGTAGCCGGTGGCCATGCGCCGCGCCGCTTCTTGTTGTTCCGCCAGTTCGTTCTGGAGGTCCGCTATGCGCTGGCGCGCTTGGCCGAGCTGTGCATCGAGCTGCTCGGCCCAGCGGTTCTTCTCCTCCAGCTCCTGATTCTGCGCCCGGAACATCTCGACCAGCTTCTGTCGCTCTCCGAGGGCTTCCTGTAGCCAGCGGTCCTTGTCCTCCAGCTCGGAGGTGAGCCGGGAGACGTGCTCCTCGCGCTCCCTTAAGATATTGGCAGAGCGAGGGATATATACCAGAGTGGGTATCTCTATAGACGTAGTAGAAGAGCAAATGGCAAGGAAGAAGTTCGCCTCCTCGGGGGTGCCTGCCCCCGATTCCATCCACGCCTCCGCCCCCGTGAAGGTGGCCACGGGCTGAAAGACGATCCCCCCGGCGTGGTTCTGAAGCGCCATGCGCACGTGGGTGAACAGGTCCTGCAACACCGCCTGGAAATCGGCGTACTCGAACTCGTGGACGTGGTAGGGGTTGGCCTCGGCGGCCCCGCGGGAGGCCCCGTAGTAAGCCTTGTTCGGCGTGGAGACCAGGAACAGCCCGGCCGGGCAGGTCACCCTCTTCATCTCCTGGAGGAAGTCGATCCAGTCGGGCAAGTGCTCGATGACCTCGAAGGCCGTGACCAGCTCGAAGGCGGCGTCCCGCGCTGGCAGCCGGATGCACGACGCCTGTAGGAAATCGAGGTTAGGAACGGCATAGTGCCGCCGGGCGTAGTCGATGGCATCGCCTGAGAGGTCCACGCCGAGGACGTGCGCGGCGCTCGCGGCCAGCTGCAGGCTGCCGTAGCCGGTCCCGCAGCCGGCATCGAGCACACGCCGGCCCTTCGCTAACCGGGCTGCAAAGGCGTACCGGGAGATGTGCTCATTCCACAGGTCAGGCGCCACCTGGCCCGGGACCACGCGCTCGCCAGTGAACTCAGCCAAGCTGGCCCTCCAGCCGGCTGTTGACCACTACCCGGCACGGCAGATGCATGAAACCGTAAATCTGCCCGTCCCCGTGGCCCATCTGGAGGGTCACGGCGTTGTCGATCCAATCGCACATCCGGTAGCTATGCAAGGTGCCATCGGCGATGGCGGGAGAGAAGGAGAAGGAGCCAGGGTAAAGCTCGGGGAAGTCTACGTGA
Source organism: Acidobacteriota bacterium (assembly GCA_016871095.1). Lineage (GTDB taxonomy): Bacteria > Acidobacteriota > Terriglobia > Bryobacterales > Bryobacteraceae > VFZS01. The sequence goes on along the minus strand of VFZS01000014.1, from coordinate 3,519 downwards.
AAATCCACGGTGTAGACGTCCCCGGCCTGCATCGGGGCCACTTCGTAGCCCAGCCGGGCCGTGTTGGTGCCCGAAAAATCCATCCCCAGGTGATTGCGGAGCATGAAGCCGATGATGGGCTGGGGGATATCCTCCTTGGCGCGCACGCTCACCCGCACGATGATTCGCGAATGCGGTTGCAGCAGATGAATCGGCGTGCCGTAGGCGTCCATCACCGCGATGCCGATCACCTCGGCGCGGCCATCGCCGTGGCGGTGGTCGATGTTGGGTATGTGCTCGACCACCTCCGGCGCCACCACCCGCTCGGCGGCGCGTTCCGGGCGCGGACGACGGCTGAGGGTGAGGTAGGCGGAGTCCTTCTCGACCATCGCCGCCAGGTACTTGCCCACTACCTTCTCAGTATCGCCGAGCTCCCGGATGCGCCCTTCCTCCAGCCACAGTGTGCGGTCGCCTATCGCCTTGACGTCGCCAATGGCGTGCGAGACGAACAGGATGGTGATCCCCCGCGTGCGGAGCTCATGCACCTTGCGCATGCAGCGCTGCCGGAAGTAGATGTCGCCCACCGCCAGCGCCTCGTCCACCAGCAGGATCTGCGGGTCCACGTGGATGGCCACGGCGAAAGCCAGGCGTACCGCCATGCCACTCGAGTAGGTCTTGACCGGCTGGTCGATGAAATCGCCGATCTCGGCGAACTGCTCGATTTCTTTGAACTTCTGGTCCATCTGCGCCGTGCTGAAGCCCAGGATGGAGCCGTTCAGGTACACGTTGTCGCGGCCGCTGAACTCCGGATTGAACCCGGAGCCTAGCTCTAGCAGTGCCGCGACCCGCCCCCGGGTCTCGACGGTTCCGGTCGTCGGCTGAAGGATGCCCGCCACGCACTGAAGGAGGGTGCTCTTGCCGGATCCGTTCTCGCCGATTACGCAGAAGGTCTCGCCCGTGCGCACGGAGAACGTAAGGTCGCGCAGCGCCCAGAAATCACGGTGGAAGCGGCGGCGGTTGAGGGTGACCAGTTCCTTGAGCCGGTCGCCCGGCGACTCGTAGACCGCATAGCTCTTGGAAACGTCTATGAACTCAACCGAATTCACGGGCTGCTCTTTCGCGTGGAAACCCGCCGGAGCGCTGGGAGTGCGAAGCAGGCCGCTATCCCGGAAAGGGGCTTCTCATCACGAATCTACTGGAGGGCGACGGCGGAGTCAAATGCGGGAGGCTGAAGAGAGGGTTTTGAGGGCGGCCGCCTGTAGCCCGCTGGCACGAAAGCGCTGACTCCCCGGCGCCTTGTGGCCGGGCAGCCAGCCCCCGCGACTCCGGCTGCGTGTTTCCTCTTGGCGGTGCAAGTTCCGCTGCGCGCCGGTGCGATCAGGCGCCGGCTGGCGCTTCAGGTTTGCAGCCGGTCAGCCAGGCATCAGGTAGCCGCCCTTCTTCGTAGGCGACTATCTGTGGACTTCCTCCTTCTCAAGGTCCAGCCCTGATGGACAGGGCTGCCCAATTTGAGCCCCTCCATTCTGAGGAGCCCGGGAGCCTCGAGCCCGTGGCCCGGACTCCCACTCCCAATATGGAAGCATTGGCGGCCCATGTCAATACCATTAAATCGCCTAGTCCTACAGGCGGGGATCGCCTGCGTTTCCCCGCATAGTAGAACGTTCCTCCGCTCATCGCCCCTCTGCCCGTGGCTCCAGTGGCGCTGTGGACTCCTTCCGTCACGGGCAGACAGGGCGCCTCTTGGCGGGGCCACCCGCCCGAGAAATCTATGGCCTGGCCTTCTTGAGCGCGGGGCGCAGGCCGAGTTTGCTGATCAGCCGGTGCAGGTTGTTCGGGTGGATCCCCAGCAGTCCGGCGGCGTCTTTGTAGCTGCCGCCAGCCTGCTCCAGCGCCTGCAGGATGACCTGCCGCTTCGCCTCCGCGACGGCCCCATGATACCGGCTGCAGAGGGCCTGGTCGGGGGGTGCGCGTTCCAGGATGGACTCTGGCAGATCCTCCGGGAGCACGAGCTCCGAAGAACCCAGCACCACCGCGCGCTCGATGGCGTTCTCCAGTTCCCGCACGTTGCCGGGCCAGTCGTGCGTGACGAGGCACTCTCGGGCCTGGTTCGAGAGAGCCAGCGAGCGGCGGCCGCACTTGACGCTGTAACGCGCCATGAAGCAGGCCGCCAGCAAGGGAATGTCCTCGCGCCGCTCCCGCAGGGCGGGCATGCGCACCGAGACCACGTTCAGCCGGTAGTAGAGGTCCTGCCGGAAGCGGCCCGCGCCGAGGGCTTGCTCCAGATTCTGGTTGGTGGCGGCGATCAGCCGGAATTCCACCGGGATCGGGCGCGTGGCCCCCACCCGCTCGAGTTCCCGCTCCTGGAGCACCCGCAGCAGCTTAGACTGCGACCCCAGATCCAGTTCCCCGATCTCGTCCAGGAAGACCGTGCCGCCCGCGGCTACCTCGAGCTTGCCCTTCTTCTGCGCCAGGGCGCCGGTGAAGGCGCCCTTCTCGTGGCCGAACAACTCGCTTTCCGCCAGCGAAGGCGGCAGCGCCGCGCAGTTGATGGCCACGAAGGGTTGCTCCGCCCGGCGGCTGTTGCGGTGAATGGCGCGGGCCGCCAGCTCCTTTCCCGTGCCGCTCTCCCCGAGGATCAGCACGGTTGAGTCGGTCGGCGCCACCCGGGATATGAACTCGTTGACGCGCTGCATGGCAGCGCTGTTGCCCAGTAGCTCGTGCCGGGTCTCGGCGGGACGGCGCAGTCGCAAGCTACCGGTCGGGCACACCGCCTGGCAGGCGCCGCAGTCCTGGCACAGCGTCTCGGACCACGCCAGGTGAGAGCCGGCGGGCATCTTCTCGGTCAGGAAGAGCCACTCCGCTCCTCCCACTCGGACCACGTCGCCGTGCCTGAGCCCCCGATTCGTGGCTGCTGCGCCATTGACGTGCGCCAGCGTGGTGTTGGCTGAAGCAGTGAGCGTATACTCGCCCGCGACGCCACGGACCAGACAAGACGCGCCCGCTGACGAGGCTGATTCGGCCGCGAAGGTAATGCCTGCCTCGGGACACAGGGAGACCTCTTGGCCGTCGGCGAGTAAGTATACAGATCCCCGTAACGGCCCGGCCAGCGCGAGGAACCTTGGTCTCATCATCCTCCCCCAGATCCGCGGACCTTCTCCAGTATACACGAGAGTAGGCCGCCCGTAGCTATCAGGGCGATTGGTCCGGCCAGCCGATCTGATAGTCCCAACTCGAGGCGGTCGCCCGCGGGACCCTCGTGCGGATCGAGTGATGTGGCGTATTCTCAGCGAGTTGCGCGGCGACGCCGCGCGGCGGCTAGTTTTGGCGGGAAGCGTGCCTATACCCAGGTAGCTCAAGCGAGCATCAAGTCTAATTCCAAGGAGAAAGAAAGCAATGCGGACGAGCACTCAACTGTAAGCGTCAGACCAACCCATGGTTGACAGCGGGGGTGATTGCGGTTAGCGGTTGCGGGCGCCCCAGGCTGCGGGGGTGAGTTCAGCAAGCCGGTGGATGGAGGTCTCGGCCAAGTCCGGCAGCACC
>VFZS01000013.1 GCA_016871095.1 Acidobacteriota bacterium | reverse complement strand
GCTGATCACCTCGAATCACGACGCCCACATGTCCACGCGGAACACGGTGTGCTGCATGGGCCAGGGCCAGGCCGCCGGCACGGCCGCGGCGCTGTGCGCCGTCAAAGGCCGCGGCACGCGCGAATTGCCTTATGCCGAGCTGCGCCGGGTCCTCGAGCAGAACGATGTGTACTTCGAATCCTGAGGATCTCGCATGAAGCCAACCAGAGGCGTTCTCTGCGCTGTGATGCTCGCCGGCGTGCTGGCTGCCGCCGAGAGCCAGGCCGTGAGCTACCGCGTCCCGGAGGATTCTCCGCTCACGGCGGATCCGTCCTCCCCGCACTGGAAGGGTGTTCGCGGGGTGGTCTTCGAACACGGGCGGTACGGCGAGAGCATTCCGCGGCACCGCACGGAGGTCCGCTCGCTCTGGACCGGCCGGAACCTGTATTTCCTGTTCACCTGCTCGTACGACAACCTTTATCTGAAGCCGGGCGAGCCTGCCGCGGGTGAAACCAATCAGCTTTGGAACTGGGACGTGGCCGAGGTGTTCATCGGCTCGGACTTCGACAACATCCGCCGCTACAAGGAGTTTGAGGTGTCGCCGCGCGGCGAGTGGATCGATCTGGCGATCGAGCTGGATCCCGGCGGGAAGCACCACATCGACTGGCAGTGGAACTCCGGGTTCGCCACCCGGACCCGCATCGAGGAGCAGCGCAAGATCTGGCACGTCGAGATGCGCATTCCCATCGTCAGCCTGGCGGCGTGGACGCCCGAGCCGGGGCGCACCTTCCGCGTCAACTTCTATCGCATTCAGGGACAGCCGCGGCGGTTCCTGTGCTGGCAGCCCGTGCACCAGAACTGGTTCCACCAGCCCGAGGCCTTCGGAACACTGGTGCTGGCCAAGGAGGATCAATGATTCCAGCGGGCCTGAAGCGGCGTGATTTTCTCTCGCAGGCGGCGGCAACGGCCCGGCCCGCGCTTGCCTGCTTCACGCTACTGGCCGGCGCGCTGGGCGCTCAAACCGTCGAGCGGCCGGTGCGTGCGGTCACTGATCCCGGCGTAGTCACCACGCGCCAGACCATCACCCCGGCGGGCGTGCCGACGGTCTTCCAGGGCCGCGTCTACGGCGTGGCCTTCGGCCAGGATGCATCCTCGCTGTGGGTGCTGCACGTCAGCCAGTTGTACCAGCTTGCCTGGCGGGAGAACCGCGTGCTCTCGAGCGTGCCTCACCGCGCCACTCCGGGTCTACAGGCCATCCGCTACGATGCCGCTTCGGGTGCGGCTCTGCTGGCGGCGGCGCGGAGAGGGCAGGGACAGCCGCCGCGCGTGCTGCTGGCGCGGCAGTCCGCGGAGGCCCTCGCTGAAGTCGCCACCGGACTGGGAGAGCACATCGCCGGAGCGCTGGCCGTGGGCGGAGGCAAAGCCGTCGTCCCGCTGATCTTCAACAACCAGGTCGCGGTCATCGACCTGGCCTCCGGCAAGGTGCTCGGCAAAGCTTCCACCGAGATCGCGCCCTTCGGGGCGGTGGTAAACCAGGCGGGCACGGTGGCCTACGTGTCGAACTGGGGCGGCCGCCGCCCCACGCCGAAAGATCTGACCGCGCCGACCGGCCTCGCGCCTACAGCCGACCAGGTGGTGGTGGACGCGCGCGGAATCGCCTCGACGGGAACGGTCACGCGTCTTGACTTGTCCTCGTTTAGAATCACCCACACCATTCCGGTCGAGCTTCACCCCACCGCGCTGGCCTGGGATGAGGCCGCCGGCCGCCTCTACGTCGCCAACACCAACAAGGATTCCGTTTCGGTCATCGACACCGAGCGGAACCAGGTGCTGCGCACCATTTCCATTCAGCCCTTCGCCGTGCCCGCGCCCGGCATCGCGCCCACCGCCCTGGTTCTCGCGGCGGGAGGCAAGAAGCTGTTTGTGGCTTGCGGCGGCATCAATGCCGTGGCGCAGGTGGACACCGCCTCCGGTCGCATCGACGGCCTGATCCCCACGGCCTGGTATCCCAACGGGCTGGCCCTCAGCCCGGACGGCAACTACCTCGCCGTATCGGCGCTGCTGGGCGCCGGTTCCGGCTGGCGCGACGCGCCGGGCAAGCGCTTCGTACACGCTTATCGCGGCTCGGTGGCCGTCCTGGAACTGCCTGACGCGGCGCAGTTGGCCGCGTACACCACCGCGGTGTCGGAGAACAATCACCTGCCGCTGACCGCCGTGGCCGCGCCGTCGGGAGAGGCCGTGGCGCCCAAGGCGATTCCGGCCCGCTCCGGCGATCCTTCCTTCATCGAGCACGTCGTTTACATCATCAAGGAGAACCGCACCTACGACCAGGTGTTCGGCGATCTGCCCAAGGGCAACGGGGATCCCACGCTGGTCATGTTCGGCGCGGACGTAACTCCCAATCATCGCCGGCTCGCCGATCAGTTCGTGCTGCTCGACAATTTCTACGCCACCGGGGGCAACTCCGGCGACGGGCACCAGTGGCTGACCCAGGCCAACGAAACGGCCTACTGCCTGTGGCCCGGATACCAGGGGCGCAGCTATCCTTTCGATGGCACCGATCCCATCGCCTACTCCTCGAGCGGCTTCCTGTGGGACTACGTCCTGGCCCGCGGCAAGACGGTGCGCGTCTACGGCGAGTTCGCCGGACGCCTGCCCGAGCCCGGCCAGCAGCGCATCGAGCTGCTCAAGCAGTGGGCCGCCGGGGCGGACTTTACCACGCGGTGGAACATCACCGCTCCGCTGGCCTCGCTCAACAAGGTGCTGGCGAAGAACTACCCGCCTTACTCGAACGCCGTGCCGGACGTGGCGCGTGCGCAGATATTCCTCAGGGATCTGGCGCGGTGGGAGCGCGAGGGCGGGATGCCCCACCTGATCATCATGCTGCTCAACTGCGACCACACCTTCGGCACGTCGCCCGGTCTCTCCACTCCCTCGGCCATGGTGGCCGACAACGACCTGGCGCTCGGCCAGGTGGTCGAGGGGCTTTCCCGCTCGAAGTTCTGGCCCAAGATGGCCATCTTCGTGGTCGAGGACGACGCCCAGAACGGCGTGGATCACGTGGACGGCCACCGCACCGTGGCCCTGGCCGTCAGTCCCTATACCCGGCGCGGCCACGTCGATTCCACGTTCTACTCGAACCAGAGCATGCTGAAGACCATCGAGCTGATTCTGGGCTTGCCCACCATGTCCTTGTTCGATCTGATCGCGCACGACATGCGCGCCAGCTTCACCGACACGCCGGAGCTGACGCCCTATTCGCACGTGGTTCCGAAGCAGGACCTATTCGTGCTGAATCCCCCGGCGAGCGCCCTGCGCGGCGAGGCACGGCGGGCAGCCCTGGCCTCGGCGCGAATGCGCTGGGAGGTGCCGGACGCCGCGCCATCGGAAGCGCTGAACCGCATCCTGTGGCACGCCACGCGCGGCTGGAACACTCCCTACCCCGGCGTGCGGCGCGCCGTGTTCGCGCCCCTGGCGCTGGAGACCGAGGACGACGAGCGCGACTAGCAGGCTGCTGAAAAAGCGCTCGGCGGGGGAGCACAAGCTAAAGCTTATGCCACGTGCCCACGTGGGGCATGCTTCAGCTTGCCCGACGGTCTTTTCAGCAGCCTCCTAACGCCCCTCGCCGGGCGGCGGCAGCGGGCTGCGGCAGCCCGTGCGCTCCACCGTGTAGATGGCCCCGGTGATCTTCCAGCCGCTCTCGGTTTTCACCAGGTGGAAAGCGTCCACGCCGCAGTGCGAGAAGCGCCCGTCGCGGTGAAAGTCGTACGGCGTCCACACCGCGGCCAGCGCGCCGTGGATGGTTACCCGCGGATCCCACATCCGCTCGAGCAGCTTCTCCTTGCCTTTGGGCAACCCGTCGAGGAACTCGGTGAACGACCGCGCGGTGATAACCTGTTTGCCGTCCTTCTCCGAGAGCACCACGAAGCGGCCCTCGGGCAGGAACAGATCCCGCGCCGCGACGGGGTCGCGGGACGCCAGGATGTCGAAAAACCGCTGCACCACGGCGAGCACGGCCTGCTCTTCGTGTGCGTCCGTGGCGGCGCCCGCGGCCGCTTCCAGCACCAGGCGAACCGTCTGGCCGGCGCCCACTGAGACCTGGACTCCGGCCAGCAGGTCCCAACCCACGCAGGTCTGGGGACGCCCGTCCACGCGCAGCGAGTACAGGCGCTCCGGATCGACCGTGAACCATTCCGGCCACTCGTTCAGCCGCGGGTAGTTGCGCTCCATGCGCCAGTGCTCGCGGTGACGGGCGCCATCGAAGCGAACGCGTCCCCGCCAGGGCGTCTCCGCCGCCAGGTGCAGCGTCAGCCGGCCCGGCTCGAGTTCCGCTCCCAGCCGGACCCCGCGCTCCCACGGCGCCAGCCAGGTCCCTTGCGTCTTCCACAGCACATACATCAGCGCGGTGCGGATGAAGTTGCCGTCGCCGTACCAGTCCTCGACGATGCCATCAGGCCGCACCCGGGCAAGGAACTTCTCGACCGCGCCGTCGATGGCCGCGGCGGTCTCGTCGCCCGGCAGCCGGTTCAGCAGCACCAGCGCGCCCTCGATCGAATCGGAGTACGCGTTGGCGCCGTAGTTGCGCCCGGAGCCGGATTCGTCGAACAGGTACTCGGGCCGGCTGGTGACGGCGGCGATGGCCCGCTCCACCGCCTGCTTGTACTGGATGTCCCCGGAAATCAGGTACGCGGTGTAGACGGCGTTGAACATGTAGCCCCAGCAGTGTGCGTGGCGCGCGTCGAGTACCTTGCCGGTCTCCACATCGATGCGGCTGACCCACACGCCGTCCGCGTTGCGCCCCACTTCGAGCAGCCGGTCGATCATCCGCAGAAACGGCTCGCGGTATCGCCGCGCTTTGTCAGGCCGCTTGGTCTCCGCCAGCATGATCGCTTCCGAAAGCCCGCCCACGATCTCGTTGCCGTGATCGGCCAGCACGAAGACGGGCTTGAGCGCCCGGTGCGTTGCGAAGTCCCACTCGTGGGCGGGAAGGTAGCCGGTGGTGGGCAACATGTCGAGCAGATAGTAGTCCGCCAGCGCCAGTGCCGCGTTCAGGAAGTCCACGCGACCGGTCTTCCACGCCAGGCGCGACCACACTTGCAGCATGTTGCCGTTGACTTCGGAGCTGCGCGCCGGCAGCCGCCCGCGGGGCGTCTCGTAGGGCGCGTGGCGCAGGATGTCCTCGGCGATCCCCACCAGCCGGTGATACCAGGGCGTCTCGCCCAGCAGCTCGACCAGGGGCAGCAGGCCGTCCTTGGCGTACTCGCTCGAGGCGAAGATGATCCGGTCGGTGTCGGGGGCGGCGGAGACGAAGCCCCGGCCGCCGGGCTGGAGGTCGTCCGAGAGACGGCCCCGGCGGCGCGTCAGCAGGTATTCCTGGCGCAATATGCGCGGCATGGCGTTATCGTACAGCGCCGGCTCGGTGTAGCGCGAGCAGATCGCCAGGAACGGATAGAGATCCGCCGCCGAGTCGCGCACCACCCAGTTGGGGTCCTTGCCGGTGCGGGGCAGCAGGCCGGTCACCGGATCGACGCGCTTCATCCAGGCGTGCATCACGCGATCCGCCTGCCACAAGGCCGCGGATGCCTGGCGCGCGTGGCGCGCTGCATGGTCGGCGGGTTGCGCCGCCAGGGGCGCACACAGAACCAGGGCCAGAAAGACCCGCTTCATGACTTTCCTCCTTCCCATGGCCGGAAGACATGCTGGTGACGGGGCAGGTCCACGCGGCGGCCGCGGAACGTGACGCCCTCCAGTTCCAGCCGCATGCGCTGCTCCATGGCCGCCGTGCCGCGGAGCTTGATCCGGCCGCCCGCGCCCAGCACGCGCTGCCAGGGCAGCACGTCGCCCTCACTGCGCAGAATGCGCACCACCAGGCGGTGATACAGCGGGTAGCCTGCCGCCGCGGCCACCTGGCCGTAGGTGGCCACCTTGCCCTTGGGAATCGAACGTATGGCGCGCCGGATGGCGGCGTCGCGGGCGTCCGAGGGCTTCATCCCTTCGCGCTGAATGCGCCGCAGCAGCTTGGCATCCGGCTTCGGGCGGGACATGGTTCCTTCCAGGCTCCCGCATGGGACCGGCTCCTGGCAAGCTCGGCGAGGGGGCGATTTGGGCCGCAGCCAAGCGGGGCACTCAACGCACCTATGTGTTACAATGCATGCAGTGGACACGACCATTCGCAATATCGACCCCGCCGCCTACCGGGCACTGAAGGCCAGGGCTGCCCTCTGCGGCCAGACCATCGGCGAGGCATTCAACGAAGCCGTCCGCGCCTACCTTGGCCGCCCAGCTCCCCCCGGCAAGCCGACTAGTCTGCGCGCGCTCGCGCCAGAACCGTACCCGGAAGGCAATGAGCGGCTGAGCGAGGAGATCGACCGGGTAGTCTACGGTTCCTGAGGGGGGCACACGGTGATCGTCATAGATTCCAGCTTTCTGGTCGGCTGGCACAACCAGCGGGATGTGCATCACGAGGCGGCGCGGCGGGCCATGGGGCGCTTCATGGCGGGCGAGTGGGGCCGCGGCCTACTGCTCGAATACGTGTTCCTGGAGGTGGTGACGGTCCTCCTGGCGCGCCGGGGATTGGAAGTAGCCCGCTCCGTCGCGCGGCTACTGCTCGAGGCCGAAGAGCTCGAATTCGTGCCCTGCTCAGACTTCTTCCTTGAGAGCCTGGAGACCTTCCGCAACCAGGTGGGAACCGCCCTCAGTTTCGCCGACTCCGCCATCGTGACCGTGGCGCGCGCCCGAGCTCAGAGTCTGGTGGCCACCTTCGACCACGGCTTCCGCGGCCTGCCAGGAATCACCGTGATTCCGGCGTGAGCGCAGCCCCCGCTACACCTCGGGGACCACCTGGAAGGCCAGGAGGCGGCCCAGGCGGTGGATGTCTTCGGTGTGGTCGCCGTAGAAGACCACCCGGTGCAGGCGGCCGCGCGTGTGGAGCCCTGCTATCCCTCGGGAGCGAGGACCACCGCCTCCGCCCAGCGGACTACGGCCTCGGCAGTGGACAGCGCCTCGCGGTAGTCCTCCTCGGTCGTCTCCCTGGACAAGCCTGGGTAACGCACCTCCAGGGCATAGGGTGTCAGAGTCCCAGCCTTGGCCACCTCGTCGGGGACCGGAACACCCGCCCGCCGCAGAAGCTCGAGGAGCCGATCGAGATTGTGGGTGAACGGGAAGGCCTGCCCGCGCCGCACAAACACCGCCTTGATGGCCTTCTCAGCAGCCTGCTGGGCCGAATAGCAGAGGTCCTCGAAGAGCACCTCGGGGCCGCTCTGTTGGGCGTGCGCCAGGGCGCTCCGGGCGCGGGCGAGCCATTCGCGCGGATCGTCCGCGTCATAGCGAGGCCTTGTCATAGATGACCTTTCCATCGCGGGTTGCGGGATGGAACACGAGGCAGAAACTGTCCTTGTAGCGCTCGACCTCAGCCGGCGTGGCCACGACGATATCGGTGTCCCGGTCGAGGTCCGCCAGAACACGGTATAGGTCGGCCGTCACCCGGCGACTGTCGTAATCGCCGTCCTTGACCACGAGCAGGTCAAGGTCGCTATCCGGCCTCACTTCGCCGCGGGCGGCAGACCCGAACAGGACGATCCGCTCCGGCTCCGCCACGGACACGACCCGGCGAACGACCTCCTCCAGCAGTCCAGCCGGGAGCTGAAGCTGCGCCTCGCGGATCTGATCGAGAACGGTCACACTCCCATTCTCCCTCACACCTCGGGCACTACTTGGAAGGCCAGGAGGCGGCCCAGGCGGTTGATGTCTTCGGTGTGGTCGCCGTAGAAGACCACGCGGTGGAGCAGGTCGCGGGTGCCCACGCGCGGGTTGTTGCCGGCTATGGGCGCCGCCCACACGTCCAGGAACTTGCGCGCGTTGGCCACCCGGGTGCGAATCTTGGTGCGGCAGCCACGCTCGTCGTCCACGTTGCCGGTGGCCTCGCCCGTGGAAACCACGAACTTACCGGGTCCCCAGAACCTAGCCACTGTCACCGGCCCGGCGGGCGGCAGCAGCACCTGCATGGAGACGCCCTTATGGTCCTCCAGGTGCGAGCGCACCATGAACGGCGAAGTTGGCCCGCCGACGCCCTGCATGGCCGTGGCCGACACGCAGTGCGCGTGGATGACCTCGTTGCGCCCGGTGTCGAACACCGGGTCGGAGACGAAGCCCGGCTTGCCGGAGAAGGAGGTCACCAGCAGCTGGGTCATGGTGGAGTCCAGGTCGCACTCGCACACGCCGTACAGGCCCGCGTCGTTCAGCTTGGAGAACGACACGCACGGGTAGGCGGGCAGCTCCTTGCGTCCGAAGCCGCCCAGGCAGTCGATGGCGATGGCGTTGGCTTTCTCCCGGCCGAGCAACTCCTGGATGGCCAGGTGCAGCCTGAAGGAATCGACGATCTCCTCGCGGGTCGGCTCGACCACCCGCGAGGCCAGACGGATGAAGGCGTCCGCGCCCTGGCGCGCCTTGGCGGCGTCCACGGCGTCGTAGATGGCCTTGAGGTCCAGGTAGGCGGGGTATCCGAAGGCCGTACCGAACTGCTTGGTAAAGGCTTCTCCGGAGGGCCGCGAGGTCGGCGGCGCCATGAGCAGCACCTTGCTGTGCCGCAGGTGATGAATGGTGCGGAACAGCTTCACGTACCCGTCCAGCTCGGCGAAATCGCTCGAGGCCAGCACCTCAGCGGGACGGCCCTGCTGGGCGAAGACGGTCTGGTGCGTCCAGTCGTGCCCGGAGTAGGGCTGCGCGAACAGCAGCACCGGGCGGCGGGCCTCGAACAACTTATCGAGCGTACTCAGCACGCCGTGCGCAAGGTTGAAGGCCAGGATGACGTCCGCCTCGGCCGCGCCGGCGATGGTGGCGGCCAGATCCCCGCCCGGCTGGAGCAGCTCGCCCCCGGTGAAGCGGATCTCGCCCGGATAGCGGCGCTCGAGTTCCTTGAGGCGCGCCTCGATTTCGGCCACCTCCTGCTTGAAATCCAGATCGGGACGCGGCCAACTGGCGCGGCGGGTGGCCAAGTACACGCGGCGTACCACCGCGGGCCCGTTCCACGGTGCGCTCTCGGCGCTTTGCCCGGCGGCCTCCAGCCAGGGCAGGGCCAGGCCAGCGGCCGAGGACAGGACAAATCGGCGACGGCTCAGGTAGGTGACGCTCGACATGGCCTCATTATGCCCTAAGATCCCCCGGGAAGCTACGCCGAATGCGCAGCCCCGGTGTCGCGAGGGTGTAAGATGGTCCTCACCTATGACCTTTGCGTGCCTTTCCTGGCCGGCCTGCGCGCCCCTGCTGCTGCTGGCAGTGCTGCCCGCCGCCCCGCAATCCACTGATGGCCGTTTCCTGCGCCTGCACTGGTTTGAGCACGGCCTCGAACATGGCAACCCCGTCTCCAACCGCCGCTTCCGGGTCAACGCGCCGGAGGCCGTCCTGCACCCCTCCTTCGGGAAACGCTCGGAAACCAGGTCCAGCGGCATGCTGCAAATTTTCACGGAGGAGGACTTGAGCCTGATTGACGGCGCGGAGTTGTACCTCGAACTCTGGGGCGGCCACCCCGGCACCGCCAACAAGCGCGTCACGCTGAACGGCCGCAGCACCTACCCGCTGCCCGAGGTGGGCACCGCCCAGCGCCATTGCACGCATGAGTACCCGGTCGTGCCACTCAAGATCACCGACCTGGTCAACGGCTACAACGCCCTCCAGTTCGCCTGTGACCAGGGCAGTTCCTTCTGGGGTCATTTCATCGTGGATAACGCCTGCCTGCGCGCGGTTCTCAAGAAGGATCACCCCGAGCTGGTGAAGGCCGGCCTGACTGGATTCCAGGCTGCCGTGCGAGCCGTGCCCGCGGGACCGGACAGGTTCACGGTGTCGCTGGCCGCTTCGCAGCCGGAGGCCGTGGCGGCGGTGGACTTCCAGGCTTTCTACACCGGCTATGACGAAAACGGCGACACCGAGAGTAGCGGCTGGCACGGTTTCACCAAGGAGCGCCGCCCGGTGGCGTTCCTGGGCAGTGCCACGCCACCGCCGTTCCAGGTAACCTGGGACACTTCCATGCTGCCGGCGCAGAAGGGGGTTCTGGTGCGGGCCGTGGTGCACATGCGCGGCCCGCGCAACCTGGTCTACGCCACCCCGGCCAGCGAGGGGCTGGAGATCCCGTCCCGCGCCGGCCGCGACGTCCGGCTCTACCTGTCGCGGGATCTGCCGCCCGCTTTCATTTCAAGGATTAAGCGCCGCCCGGCCTGCACCATCGATCTGGACGTCGAACCTTCGCGCATCGAGCGCGCCGAGCTGCACGTGGTAACCTGGGACGGCGGACGCGGCACGATCAAGGACTACTTCACCCTGAACGGCGTGGCCTTCCCGGTGGCCGAGCAGGGCAAGCACGACGTCATCTACAGCCGCCTGCCGGTGGATCCCAAGATGCTGCGCCGCGGCCCCAACCGCATCGAGCTGTATTCGGACACCGAGCACCACGGCATCGAGATCCTGCTGCCAGGTCCGGGCCTGATGATCCGCGCGCGCCAGTAGCGCAGGCCTACGCTCCCAGCCCCACCAGGGTGATGCCCAGCAGGATCAACGCCAGTCCGATGATCTTGTTGCGGGTGATGGCCTCACCGAAGAACAGCCGCGACCACAGCAGCGTCCAGACGTAGCCCAGCGACACCATGGGGTAGAGCACGCTCAGCTCCCCGCGCTTCACCCCCAGGATGTAGAAGTAGGAGGAACCCAGAAACAGCGCCACGCCCGCCGCCAGGCGATAGTTGAGCACCAGGTAGCGCAGGCCCCGATGGAGCTTGCCCGAGCCGGCCTTCAGGAAAACCGACCCAAACGAGCCGATCAGCGAGGCCGCCAGCACCAGGGCCATCGAAGAGAACGGGGTTCTCACCGCTTCCCGTTCCTTCCCAGTATGGCCACACCCAGGATGATGGTCAGCAGGCCCGCAACGCGGACCGGGCCGAGCGAATCGCCGAACAGAACCACCGACAGCCCCGCCACCCAGACGTAGGTGAGGGCGATGATGGGATACAGGATGGAGAGCTCACCGTGCTGCAAGGCAAACACGAACAGCACGGTCATCATCCCGTAAAGCGCGTAGCCGAAGAACAGGGCCGGGGTCAGCAGCATGTCCAGCGGGCTCTTGCTGGGACCCAGCGTGTGGGCGCCGAGTTTCATCAGGATCTGGCCGGCGGCGCCCAGCACAGTGCAGCCCAGCATCAGCAAGATCGACCTGCGCCGCGCCGCGGCGGTAGTGGTTTCGTTCACCTCACCTCCTGCTCGTTACATGATAACCGGCCCGACCGGGGACAAGCCGGGAGGCTTATCCTACCGGCGCGGCCAGGGGTAGGCGCTGCTGCCGGCGCCGGGATCGAACGGCCCTTCCGGCAGCGTCTTCTGCCAGGCCAGCGCCGTCTTAGCCAGACGCTCCACGATCTGCGGGCGATCCGGCGCGAGGTTGTGCAGTTCCGACGGGTCGCGCGGGATGTCATACAGTTCCACCCGGCTGCGGTCGGGATTGAGCAGGAGTTTCCAGTCGCCGTCGCGGATGGCCAGAATGGGGCTGCGGTGTAGCGTATGGCCGGCGATGCGGAAGCGCCACTCCCATAGGACCGGCTTGGTGCGCGGGCGCGGCTGGCCCAGCAGGATGCCGCTGACATCTTCCCCGTCGGGTTTCCACTCCGCCGGCACGCTGCCGCCGGCCAGCTTCGCCAGGGTGGGCAGGAAGTCCACACCGGTCCACACCGAGGCGTCATCGACGCGTCCGGGGCGGATGCGCGCGGGCCAGCGCGCCAGCAGAGGCACGCGCACGCCGCCTTCGTACAAGCTGCGCTTGCGCCCGCGGAAAGGGCCCGCCGTGCCGGCCCCGCTGTGGCTGGCGTTGCGGATCTCCATGTCCTCGGGGCCGTTGTCGGAAGAGAACAGCACCAGCGTGTTCTCCGCCACTCCCAGTTCGTCCAGCCGCGCCAGCAGCCGGCCGACGGCCTGGTCGATCGCTCCCACCGAGGCGTAGAAGATCTGCGTGGCGCCTTTGTGCGGCACGCCGCCGGCCGGAGCGTAGCGCTCGTAGAGTTTCAGTTGCTCCTCGGTGGGATCCAGCGTGGCGTGCGGCAGCAGCGTCCAGGCATTGACGTAGAACGGCCGGTTACGGTTCCGCTCGACGAAGCGGATGGCCTCATCGACGATCAGCTCGGTAGAGCGCGCGCGGAAGAAGCGGTCGCGCTGGTCCCAGGAAGGCCCGTTGGCGTTGACCGTGCGGTGTTCCTGGAAACCGTAGGCGCTGGGTTCGGGCGCGCCCTCCCCGCTGCCCAAGTGCCACTTGCCGAAATGCGCGGTGGCGTAGCCGGCTTGCTGAAGCAGCCGGGGCAGGGTGCCCACGGCGGGGTCGAGCCAGTCGGGCATGCCGCGCGCCTCGTTCAGCTTGTGCTCCGCGAAGTGGCCGTGCACCCGGTGACGCGCCGGGAAGTGGCCGGTCATGAAGGCGCTGCGCGTGGGCGAGCACACTGAGCCGTTCACGTAGAACTGCGTGAACTGCGTGCCTTGCCGCGCCAGGCGGTCCAGGTTTGGGGTGCGTATGTGCTGGTGCCCGTAGCAGCCCAGGTCGCCCCAGCCGAGATCGTCGGCCAGGATGAAGATGATGTTGGGCGGGCGGCCCTGGGCGAGAGCCGGCGCCACCCCGCCGGCCAGTGCGGGCAGGAACCGCCGTCGTGTGAGCATGGGTCCATGGTAGCCCAAGTGCCCCAAACGCAGATCACATATACTTGCCGGTAGCTCAGGAGCACTTTAGATGCACACGCCGATGCGCATACCAACGTTGCTGCTGGCGGGCGGGTTGCTCGGCTTGGCCCAGCAGCCGTTTTCGCTGAGTCTCGTGCAGGTCACCTCGGATCATTCCTCGACGCCCGTGCTGTACGCCGTCTCGAACGCCATCTATCGCAGCAGCGACTGGGGCGCCACCTGGACGCCGGTGTATGTGCTGGAGGCCGGGCTGCCGCAGCCTGCGGTGAACGAGTTGGTGGTAGACCCGTCTCATCCGCCGACCCTGTACCTGGCGACTACGCTCGCCTCGGGCGGTGTGTGGAAGAGCGGCGACGGCGGCGCGAGCTGGCGCCGCGCGAACAGCGGGCTGCCCACGGGCACGGGGGAGGTCGCGCGGCTGTTCGCCACGCCGTTGCCCGCGGCGCTCTACGCCCAGATCGGCAACCAGCTCTACAAGAGCACCGACGGCGCGGCGTCCTGGAAGCTGCAAAGCACCCTGCCGGCCGGCGGCAAGCTGGTGGTCGCGCCGAGCCTTCCCGCGACCATGTTTTTCGCCAGAATGCTGAGTATCTACCGCAGTCGTGACGAAGGCGCCAGTTGGCAGTTCATGGCCGAGTTGCGGCCTGCCAGTGAGTGCGACTCGATTACCGCCGTGGGGGTTGATGCGCAGGATCCCACCATGGCTTACGCCCTGCGCTGCGGCTGCACGGTCTCGATCATCCAGGACGGCGTGTTCTACCGTTGAGTGTAGCCGCACGCTCCTCCGGGCTGGCCAATGGCGTCTATAGCGCCACGATACGCATCTCCTCCCGCGCCACGGCCAACTCGGAGGTGAGCATCCCGGTACGGCTCAGCGTCGCGCCGCGGCCCGCCGGCTTGCCTGAGTATCGCATCAGCAACTGGGCCGGCGACGGCCGCTATGGCGTCGGCGGAGACAACCGCGCCGGGACCGCCAGCATGCTAGCCGGGCCTACCGGCATTGCCGTGGACCAGTCCGGCAACCTCTGGATCGCCGATACCGGCAACCAGCGCGTGCGCCTGGTGCTTCCGGACGGCGCCATCCACACCGTTGCTGGCACCGGCGAGAAAGGTTACTCCGGCGACGACGGCGACCCCACCTTGGCCAAGCTCAGCGATCCGGCCGATGTAGCCGTGGATGCGATAGGCGTGGCCTACATCGCCGACCGCGGCAACAACCGCATCCGAAAACTCGAGCCGTTCGCGGCCAATGCGCCGCGCATCACCGCCGTGGTCAACGGCGCCGGCGGCCAGCCCGAGATCTCCCCGGGAAGCTGGTTCGCCGTCACCGGCGCCAACCTGGCGCCCTCCACCCGCACCTGGCGGGACGATGAGATCGTCGCGAGCGCGCTGCCTCGGCAGTTGGACGGCGTGCGCGTCCTGATCAACGGCCTGGAAGCCTACGTCTGGTACATCAGCCCGGTGCAGGTGAACGCCATTGCCCCGGACGGTCTCCCCGAAGGGACGGTCTCCGTCCAGGTGGTCCGGGACACCGTCCAGAGCAGCGCGTTCGCCGCCACGGCGCGCCGCCTCTCGCCGGCTCTGTTCGTGATGCTGGCGCCCGCCTACGCCGCGGCCAGGCATCACCCCGACTACCACCTGGTGGCGCGCCCCGACCAGTTTCCCGGCTGCGGTGATCCAATCGATTGCCCGCCCCGCGAGGCCGCGCCTGGCGGGATCGTTCTCCTCTATGGCACCGGTTTCGGTCCGGTCGAGCCGCCTGTTCCCGCGGGGCGGCTGGTGGACACGCCCGGCATCGTGAGCGGCAAGCTGCGCGTGCGTTTCGGCGCGACCTGGGTGGACGCTCTCGGCGGCCTCGCCAGTCCGGGCCTCTATCAGATCGCCGCGCAAGTGCCCGAGGCCACCCCCGACGGCGACGTCGAGGTGGTCACCGAGGTGGACGGGAAGGCGTCGCCGCCGGTCAGGATCCCGGTCCGCCGGCCCCAGTAACGGGTATCATGTCGCCATGGACGAACTTTTCTCCGTGAAAGACCAGGTCATCCACGTCTCCGGGGGCTCGCGCGGCATCGGCCGGGCCATCGCCGATGCCTGTCACCAGGCCGGGGCGCGCGTGGTCATCAGCGCGCGCACGCAGGCGACGCTGGAAGCCAGCGGCCTGCCCTACGAAGTCTGCGACATCGCCGAACCCGCCCAGATCGAGCGCGCCACCGCCGCGATCGTCCAGCGCTTCGGCCGCCTGGACGTGCTCTTCAACGTGGCCGCCATCAACTTCCGCCACGCCGCCGAGACTTACCCGCCCGAGAAGGTCGATGACCTGCTGGCGGTCAACGTGCGCGGCAACTTCCTGCTGGCCAGCGCCTCCGCCCGCGTGATGATCGAACAGCGCCGCGGCAAGATCATCAACTTCGGCAGCTTCCAGGGCCACATGAGCCTGGCCGGGGTGGCGGTGTACGGCGGCACCAAGGGTTTCATTGAAACCATGACCCGGGCGCTGGCCGTCGAGTGGGCCGCCTGCAACGTGCAAGTCAACGCCATCGCCCCCGGCTTCATCCAGACCGACTTCAATAAGCCCCTCTGGCAGGACCCCCAGATTCACGATTTCGCCGTGGCGCGCACCCCCGCGGGCCGCTGGGGCACTCCCGCCGACATCGTGGGCACGGCGCTGTTCCTGGCCAGTCCGGCCAGCGATTACATCACCGGGCAGACGCTCTATGTGGACGGCGGCCTCTCCGCCGGCCAGACCTGGCCGCTGGTGGTGCCCCGTTGAGGAGGCCGAGGGGCCGGAGCGACTAAACTCCCGGGTAGAGCCCGTCGATAGATGGGTAGTGCAGTACTTATCGGGAGGAAGCCATGGCTGTCCAGGTGATTGATGCGCGCGGGCTGAAGTGTCCCCAGCCTCAGTTGAAGATGATGTCGGCGAGCCACTCGATGGCCAAGGGCGACATCCTGGAAGTGATTGCTGATTGCGACACCTTCGAGAACGACGTCCGCGCCTGGTGCCAGCGGGCCCGCAAAGCGCTGCTGTGGATCCGCAGCGAAGGCGCTGCCATGCGTTGTCAGGTTCAGATCTGAGGTCCCGCGGAGGGGCCTGGTCCTCCGCCGCCGTTCCAGGCCAGTGGTCCCAGCGCCCGGACCGTCTCCGTCATTTCGCCTACCACCTGGACGAAGCGCTCTCCTTCTCCCGCTGAGACGTAGTCCAGCCGGCAGCGCTCCTCTTCAATCCCGAACTGGCGCAGCAACCGCAGGAGCAGGCGGTGACGCTGGGTGCAGCGGTAATTGCCTTCCTTGTAGTGGCAATCCCCGGCGTGGCACCCCAGGATCAGGACCCCGTCGGCGCCTACTTCAAACGCTCGAAAGATCCACTGAGGCTCAATGCGGCCGGTGCACATCACCCGGACCACGTTCACATTGGGCGGGTAGGCCGACTGGGCGGCGCCCGCCTTGTCCGCCCCCGCGTACGAACACCAGTTGCACAGGAAGCCCACGATCTTGGGCTCGAACGGCGCGACCGGCGACGCTTCGCTCATACCAGCACTCCCTCCATCTCCGCCAGGACCTGCTCGCTGGTGAAGTGATGGCAGCGGATGGCGCCGGCCGGGCAGGCCGCCCCGCAAGTGCCGCAGCCGCGGCACAGTAGCGCGTTCACCTCGGCGCGGCCCTCATCCGCCGTGAAGCTGATGGCCTTGAAGGGGCAGACCGCACCGCACGTTCTGCACCCCGAGCACCGCTCGGCGTTCACCGCCGCCACCACCGGCTCGATCTCCAGTTGCTTGCCCGGCGCCAGCCCGGCCAGGATGTAACCCGCCGCCGCCATGGCCCGGCTGACCGATTCCTGGATGTTCATGGGCGCCTGGCAGGCCCCCGCCAGGTACACGCCTCGCAGCTTGCTCTGGGCCGCGTCCAGCCGCCCGTGCAGCTCCTCGAAGAACCCGAAGCGGTCCAGGGGCACATCCAGGATGGCCGCCAGGCGCCGGGCCTCTTCCGAGGGCGTCATGGCCGGGCAGAGCACCACCAAGCCGGCCCGGAGGGCGCCTTCCGCGCCGGAGGAGTCGTGGTAACGTACCAATCGGTTCCCGTTGGCCCGCTCCACGCTGACCTCGGCCAGCTCGCGGTAACGGATGAGACTCGCCCCTGTTTCCTGGCGCAACTGCTCGTAAAGGGCGAAGTCCTCCTTGCCCGGGGCCACCAGCTCCTTGTAGAGGTGATGGACCGCCGTCCCAGGCAGCTTCTTGCGGATCAGGTGGTTGTACTTGAAGGCATACTGGCAGCACACCCCAGAGCAGTACGGCATGTGCTTTGCATCCAGGCTGCCCACGCAGTGTATGATGGCCACCGCCTGAGGCGGCGTCCCTTCCGGAGTGAGGATCTCGCCTCCCGTGGGGCCGTTGGAGGCCAGCAGGCGCTCGAATTCCGCGCTGGTGTACACCCCGGCCAGGGTCCCATAGCCCAGCGCCGGGAGATTCTTACAGTCGTACAGCGCGGCGCCCACCGCCACCACGATAGCCCCGGCGGCGCGCTCCAACACCCGCTCGCGGTCCTCGAAGTCCACCGCTCCTTCGACCGGACAGGCCTGCTGGCACAGCCGGCAATCCTCGCCCTGGAACCGCAGGCAGGACCCATCGTCCAGGTACGGCTCGTTGGGCAGCGCCCCGGCAAATGGAAATGAGATCGCCTTCGCCGTGCCCAGGCCAAGGTCGTATGGGTTGGGCCGCGAGACCGGGCAGGGAGGTATGCATTCGTTGCACCCTATGCACAGCTCCGGGTTCACGTAGCGCGGATGTTGCCGGATCTTGGCCGTGAAGTTGCCGAAATAGCCCGCCACCTCGGCCACCTCCGCCAGGGTGAGGACCTCGATGTTGTCGGCGTGCGCACCGTGCAGCACTTCTCCCAGCACCGGCTCCAGCATGCAGGAGCCGCACTCCATGGCGGGGAAGACCTCCTCGCAATGCACCGGCCGCCCGCCCAGCACGGCGCTTTTCTCCACCAGGGTGACCTTGCGGCCCGCCTCGGCCAGCGTGAGCGCGGCCTTCAGGCCCGCCGGCCCGGCTCCGATAACCAGCGCGTCGGGGCAGGCTTCTATCCCTTTCTTCTCCAGCGGCTCGTGCCGCAGCACGCGCGCCACCGCCCCCCGCAGCAAAGCCACGGCCTTGCAAGTCGCCTGCGTCGGATCGGGCGTCACCCAGGCCACCTGCTCGCGCAGGTTGACCATCTGCATCAGGTACGGGTTAAGTCCCGCCGCTCCCATTACCTGCCGGAAGGCCGCCTCGTACTCCCGCGGCGAGCAGGCCCCGATCACCACCCGGTCGGGCTTCCCGGCGGCCACTTCCGCGCGGAGGAAACTCTTGCCGTCCTCCGAGCACAGAAAATCGCAGGTCTTCCAAGCGGCCACCTGCGGCAGCGCCCCTACCCGGCTTCCCACCTGCCGCGGATCGATGCGCTCGGCCAAGCTGCCGCCGCATGTGCACAAGAAGACCGCCACTTTCATACGCCAGCTCCCTGGCGGGACTCCAGTTCCCGCAGCACTTCGGCCACTACCACGGGCACGGCGCGTTCGACCGGCTCGGTCAGCCGCTCGCCGAAGGTTGCCGTGTCCCCCGCCTCGACCGCCCAGACACTGATCTCGGCGGGCAGCCGCAGGCCGGCCAGCCGGCCGAATTCCAGCGCCACCGCCAGCGCGGCGTCGTGCGTCGAACGGCTGTGGCGCGTCTCCCAAAGTCCGGCCAGCGGCAGCCGGTAGACGCTGCCCGGACGCCCGCCCGGCGTCAGGATCGCGTCTATGAGGATGGCCCGGTCATAGCCCGCCATGGCCTCCATCAGGCGCAGCCCCCCGGAGTAGACTTCCTGGGTGGCCACGCCCGCGCTTGCGGCCAACTCCTCCGCCACGCGCCGCACCGCCCGGATGCCCACGCTGTCGTCGGTGAGGACTGGGTTGCCGATGCCGATTACCACCGTCGCCATGCCTGCTCCTCAACCCTCGCGCCGCAGGCTGCGCAGCAGGCGTCCCTGGCTGTCCCGCAGGTTCACCACCAACGGCATAGTCCCCGGCAGGCTATGCGTGGCGCATGACAGGCAGGGATCGTACAGCCGCAGGGCCATCTCGATGCGGTTCAGCAGCCCTTCCTCCACCACCTGTGTCCCGTTGATGAGTTTCTCCGCCGCCCGGCGGATGGACATGGACATGGCGGCGTAGTTGTTGGTGGTGCCCACGATCAGGTTCACCGCCTGGAGCACGCCCCGCTGGTCGCTTTCGTAGTGATGCGTGAGCGTGCCGCGGGGCGCCTCCACCGAGCCGATGCCCACGCCCTGGATCCGCTCCGGAATCCGGCGCACGTCGGGCGAGGTGATCTCCGGGTCGGTGGCCAGTTCCAGCATGCGCTCGGCGGCATACAGCAGCTCGATCAGCCGCGCCCAGTGCGTGGCCAGCCGGTGATGCACCGGCGGATAGCGCCCGTCCACCTTGCGGCGTCCGAAGGTGAAGTAGAAGCGCTCGAACTCCTCCTGCGCCCGCGGCGTGGAAAGCCCGTCGGAGACGTTCAGTCTGGAAAGCGGCGTGGCGCAGTAGACCCCGCTGGAGGCTCCGTCGCGGAACCCCTGCCAGCCCAGTTTCTTCAGGTACGGGAACTTCAGATAGGTCCACGGCTCCACGTGCTCGGCGATGTACTCCCGGTACTGGCTGGCAGGGTAGCGGGCGAATTCCCGGCCCTCGGGATCCACCACCCGGATGAGGCCGTCGTACAAGTTCAGGCAGTTGTCCCCGTCCACCGTGCCCATGTAGTAGGTCGCATGGTGGTAGAGGTCCGAGGTGACCAGCTCCAGGTAGGCCGGGTTGCCCAGCACCACCGTGTCGAACACCTTCAGGGTGAACAGCGCGAAGTCGATGTTCTTCCGCGCCTCCGCCTCGATCTGCCGCCTTTCCTCCTCGCTGACCGGCTTGCTCCATCCGCCGGGCAGGCCCGCCACGGGATGGATGCTGCGCCCGCCCAGCATGCGGATCACCTCGTGGTTGCGCGCCCGGCAGGCGATCACCTGCTGGCCCGCCTCCAGCCCCACCCTGCGCACCACCCCCAGGATGTTGCGCTCCGCCGGGGGCGCCTCGGGGCCCAGGATGAAGTCCGGCCCGCCCAGCGCGTAGAAGTGCGTGGTGTGGTCGGTGACGTAGAAGGCCATGTTGAACAGCTCGCGTACCTTCTTCGCGGCCGGCGGCGGATCCACGGCGAACAGCTCGTCCAGGGCCTTGGTTGAGGCCAGGTGATGCGCCTCCGGGCACACCCCGCAGATGCGGTTGGTGATCACCGGCATCTCCTCGGCCTGCCGTCCCACGCAGAACTGCTCGAAGCCGCGCAACTCGGGCACCTGGAAGTAGGCGTTGGCGACCTTCCCGTCCTCGTCCAGGAAGATCTCGACGATACCGTGCCCTTCCAGCCGCGTGACCGGGTTGATGGAGATTCGCTTCATGGTCTTCCGCCTCGCAGCACCGAGCCGGCCAAGCTGTACTTGTAGAACGCGCCCGCGTAGTCCGGAATGGCCTCCAGCACGGCATCGGCCCGGCGTGCCGTTTCCTCCTCGCTCAGTCCCCTGTATCCGCCCAGATCCAGCACGCTGGCCAGGGCGGCCGCCATTTGGGCGCCCTGATCGCGCGCCCCTTCGGGCGGCCCGTAGCAGCCGGTGCAGGGCATATTCACCTGCGGGCACAGCGCCCCGCAGCCATCCCGCGTGGCCACCCCCATGCACAGCAGTCCCTGCTCCAGCAGGCAGGAATTCCCCTCCGGGATGAGCTCGTAGCTCCGGCGCAGGCGCGTGATCTTCTTGTTGTCTTTCTGCCGCCGGCACTCCTCGCAGACCGTCGAATGGCCCGCCCCCAGCACACTGCCCTGGGGCGGCAGCGGCGCCCCGGAGATTACCGCGCTCACCACGTTCCAGATCTGGTGCGATTCCGGCGGGCATCCCGGAATGGTGTAGTCCACCTCCACAGCGTCCTCCAGCCTTTTCACCCGCTTGAATAAGGCCGGCAGGCGCAACTCGCCTTCCGGCACGCGGGTCAGCGGCGCGGGGACCACGCCTGCCGGGTTGACCGTCGAGGGTCCCTCCCGGTACACCCTGCGGAAGTGGTCCTCCTTCGAGTGCAGGTTGCTGAGCGCCGGGATGCAGCCTTCCGCCGCGCACGAGCCGAAGGCCACCAGCAGCCGCGACTTGCGCCGCAGCAGGTGGGCCATCTCCTCGTTTTCCGCCGTGCGGATGGCCCCGTTGAACAGGGTGAGCGCCAGGCTGCCCTCCGGCAGGGCTTCCACATCGCTCTTCTTGGTGTCCAGCAGACAGGGGCAGAAGACCAGATCGAAGCTCCGGTCCACCTCCAGGATCTTCTCGTGCAGGTTCACCACTGCGATCTCGCATCCGCCGCACGACGACGCCCAGTAGATGCTCAGCTTGGGTTTTTCGGCCATCGTTCCGCCTTGCCAGGAGGCACACGCCCAGCCCGGCTATTCCTCTTCATCGGATGGGACACGTGCCCGCGTTAGGGTAGCTCGCTAGAAAAAGCTAACGATCGCCGCTCCCGCGTCCGATACACAGAATCAAGGACCTGCGGCGGCAGAAGCGCTGTGGGTGTGCCGGTTGCGGAGGACTTGGCAAGTGAACTCCATGGGCTGTAATCTCGCCCGAAGGCTGGCCTTGGGGTATGCGGCGCTATTCTCGCTGGCCCTGCTCTCAGGCATGGTCCTGATCTCCTTTCCACGCCCCTGGCTGCTGGGCCTGGCGGCGGCGTTGTGGTGCGCTGCCGCGGCGGCGGCTTGGCTGGCGGCGCGTCGGCCTCTCGCCTGGCTGCGGCAGCTCGCCGTGGACTTGGCCGCGGGCGCTGAGCAGTTCGCCACGGCGGCCTGCCAGATGGCATCCGCCAGCCAGGTGCTCGCCCAGGGCGCCTCCGCCCAGGCCTCGGCGCTGTCGGATTCCGCCGCGGCCAGCGATGCCGTGGCCTGGATATCCGAGCAAGCTTCGGTCACTGCCGGGTCGGCGGTCGAACTGATGCGGGAAGCCGGTCAAGGGGCCGCCGAGGCAGCCGGGGCCTTGCGCGAGCTGAGCCGCTCCATGCACGCGATCGACGCCTCCAGCGGCAAGATCTCGCGGATTACCAAGGTGATCGATGAGATCGCATTCCAGACCAACATCCTCGCCCTCAACGCCGCGGTGGAGGCTGCGCGGGCAGGCGCCGCGGGGTCCGGCTTCGCCGTGGTCGCCGACGAGGTGCGCAACCTGGCGCAACGCTCCGCCGTCGCGGCCAGGGACATCGCCGCCTTGATCGAGGAGTCCGTGGCCACCAGCAAAGAAGGATGCGTCAAGCTGGAGGAGGTGACCGCCGTGCTGGGCGCGCTCATCGACAAGGACTCGCGGGCCAAGTCGCTGGTCGAGGAAAGCAGCGGCACTGGTCAGCAGCAGGTTCAGGAGATCCAGCGCATTACTCAGTCCCTGAAGAAGCTCGAGCAGTTAAACCAGCAGGCCGCGGCCAGCACCGAACAGACCGCGGCCACCACCCAGCAGGTGAGTGCGCAGGCCCAGAAGCTGGCCGAACTGGCGGCGCACCTGCGGGAACTGGCGGGCTCCGGGCGCTGAGCGGCTGGCCCGGGGCCCCCGCCTTTTTCTTTGAAATATCAGGCCATTTTCTGGCACAATGGGGATGGCCATGCCCCGACCATCTCCTGACAACCGCCTCCTGCGCGGCGAGCTGCCTCCGGGCGCCGC
>VFZS01000012.1 GCA_016871095.1 Acidobacteriota bacterium | reverse complement strand
GGAGCTGCTGCGATGAGATCACGCCGCTGTTCCACCACGGCTCCACCACTCTGAACTTGGTGTTGATGTAGCGGAAGTACCTGTCTTCGCGATCCTCCGTGGTGTACTGGAGGCCGACGCGCCCCATGAGGCGTTCGAAGTCACCATTGTCGGCCAGGCCCACGATGGGCGGCAGAAAGAGCTGGTAACCGATCACGCAGGCCATTGCCAGCACGACTATTGCGTCCCATCGTGATCGCCGGGTGGCGACACGCAGAGCGGGCGCGCCGTGATGAGGTTGGGGTCTAGAATCCTGATTCATCTTGCCCCCGAGGTCGTGCTACAAAGCCCGGCTGCGTCGCCCCAGCAGCCGCTCCAGGACGCGGGCGATCCGGTGACCTATTGCACGAGATGCCTTCGCCGGCGCTGGCGCTGGCTCCCGCAGGCCTGGACGAGGGTGAGCGGCCAGGATCTCCCGCATCTCCGCTTCGAGGCGATCCGAAGCCCGGGTCACAGCATGCGCCCGTAGGCTGCCGCACGTCTCGCTGTCCTCAGCGCTCTCCGGGAGGCCGCTGCTCACCAATCCCCCTCAGGCGGTGGTCCCCACACCTCGGCCCTGAGATTGCCCGTCCTCACGCCGGGCGGGAGACCCGACTACTTGAAGATCCCAAAGAGACATGTCGGCCTGAGAACTCCATTGGTCACCATCTGTATGTCCATCTCGGTGATCAACGCAGCGACTGCCCGATCCATCTCGAGGCTGCGATCATAGCGTCGATTCACCACATCGCGGTGCTGCGCCTTCGCCCTTCAGCCATCCTCGGGACAGTCTGCCAGGAATCACACGGGCTACCACCGCTGGGACGAGCCGATCATCGGAATCAGCCGACAACTGCGCTCAAACAGCATGTGAGCCCTACCATCAACCTCGGCTGGCACCTCTGCACCGGTCCCGGTTTCCTGGACAGTTTCTTGGCTTCGCGGATCACGCTGCCACCACCTGCCTGACAAGCGCATAGGCCTCCCGGGGTGTCCGGTGCCCATGCCGCTCAATGAGCCACTGGGTATTGTACCGCTCGACGAACGCGCAGACCGCTGTGCGCAGGTCGTCGAGATCGGCATACGTCCGGGCCCACAAGCACTGCTCTTTGAGCGTTCGGATGAACCGCTCAGCACACCCATTGCACGGCGGTTCCCCGGCGAACGCGGGGGGCGCCTCGATCCCCAACCAGCGCAGCGCGCCCTGGAAGTGTCCTGAGGTGTACTGCGGCCCCCAGTCGTGCCGACAGGCGATCCCGCGGGCGACGTCGGGCGTGACCTTCCCGAAGCGCTGCCGGACTGCATCGTAGATCGGCTCGGTAGCTGCGAACCGGTCGCCGCGCTTGGCCACGGTCGCCCAGGCCTCAGCGCTGAAGTGATCGACGGCGACGAACGCCCACACCCAGCCGTCGTCCCGGGTGTAGGCCATGGTGGCGTCCGTGCCCCACAGGAGATCGGGGGCCGATGGGATGATGGTTCCATCGTGCGGGCGGGGCTTCCGCCGCCCCCGCGCGCGTTGCGGCGCCAGCAGGCCGGCCTGACGCATCAGGCGTAACACGCGCTTGCGGCCCCCGCAGACCTTCCGCTCGCGCCTCAGGCGGGCCGTGACCTTCCGATGCCCTTCTCCAGCGAACGGCGCCTGGTGAATCACCTCGCGGATCATCGCCAGGAGCGCATCATCGCTGACCTGCGGCCTGGGACCCCGTGGCACCCGCTCGGGGGTTGCCCCGCATGACTCCAGGGCCTTGCCTCGGCGCGCGTAGATCGTCGAGCGCGGCGCGACGAGGAGCCAGCAGACGCGCGCCAGCGGCACCCCTGTCTCCGCGCTCACCTCGACGGCTTCCTGGGCGGGATTTGGAGCCCCCTTTTTCGGGCCACCGCCCGGAGCACCTCATTCTCCATCGTCAGCGCGCCGATCTTGCGCTCGGCTTCCTTCAGGCGACGGTCTTCCAGCGCCAGGGGCTTGCCCTTCAAGCCTTCGATGCCGCCGGCGACAAACTCATCGCGCCAGGCCTGCAGCCGGTGGGCTTCCACCCGTAGCTCCCTGCTGAGCTCCTCCAGGCTCTCCCCGCGCAGAAGGCGTATGACCGCGTCAGCTTTCTTGCGAGCGGACCACCGGTTCTCGTGTGGGCGCCGGACTGTGACCACCGCCGTCCCTCCGTCTCCCATATGGACCTCCCTCCATTATCAGGTGTCCATGGAAACCGGGTGCGGTGGACCTCCACAGTCAACCTCCGATCTCCAACCGCAAATTCCCTCCCGGTAGAGTAGCGTCGTAACACCCAGTCACGGGCAAGAGGCTCAGCCCTGATCCGAAGACGGGCTGTAACATCGGCCGGCGTCTGCTCAGCAATTACATGCAGCGCTGAGTAGAATGTTGGCTCCAGAAGAGACATGCACCTTCCGTCATAGTAGATCTGCAGCTGATTCAGCACGCCATGAAAAGACAGGACAGCGAATAGGCCCAAGGCAGCCGCCTTCGATACACGAGTAGCCAGCGGAT
Organism: Acidobacteriota bacterium; assembly: GCA_016871095.1. Taxonomy (GTDB): domain Bacteria; phylum Acidobacteriota; class Terriglobia; order Bryobacterales; family Bryobacteraceae; genus VFZS01. The sequence goes on along the minus strand of VFZS01000012.1, from coordinate 20,527 downwards.
GCTGAATCAGAAGCGCCAGAGCGACGGACAGAACCAGCCCGCTCGCATACATGTAATGGGCACCCTTCGCGAAGATAGCCAGGACAGGAACCAGCGGGAGGAAATACAAAGACGAGTAGCCTAGAACCCCCTTGGTGCGGAGGATACGATGGACAAAGAGCAGCAACACCGCGTGAATCATCGTCGCGACCAGTTTCTCCCCGCCCGAAAAGAACACGTAGTTACCCGCCTCACTCAAGCGAGGCAGGAACGGGTAGTAGAAGTAGAGCCAGAGGTTCACTCCGACGTTCGACAGGTCAACCCCGTATGGGGCACCATGGGGCAGAGAGGCAGAATTGATCAGCGCACCAGAGCGGAGGACCACTAGACTGCACTATCTCGCATTACTGTTGACAGTGAAGGAGGGTCATATGACGAACCCTTCCCGTTGGACAGGTCCCCTGCATGGGGAGGCGGGGAGGAGCGCCCATGACCCTCGACGACAGTGTACACGCTCATCGCCTCCGTGTAATGGCCCGCGCACACGCCTTGAGCAATGTCACCCGGGCGTGTCAGGAGGCCGGGATCTCCCGGACCCTGTTCTACCTATTAGCGATGCCTGTAAACTGACCCAGGTGTGATGCTCGAAAATTGACCCACCCCCCTGAGGCGATGAAAGGGGGTAGGGGAATGGCAGGGGAACCAGCCCTCCCAGTCACCGACTGGCGAGGTGCCGACGTGCTCACCTACGACACCTGGGCGCAGATTCGTGCGCTCCATCAGCAGGGTCACAGCATTCGACAGATTGCGCGCGGCCTCGATGTCGCCCGCAACACCGTCCGGGAGGCGCTGCGGAGCGCCACGCCTCCGCGCTACAGGCCGCGGGCGGCCCGGCCGTCGGTCGTGGATCCCTACCGGGCGTATCTAGCCGAGCGGGCGCCGCTGGTCGGCTACAATGCCTGGCGCCTGTACCTGAAACTGCAGCCCCTGGGCTATTCTGGCAAGTACGAGACGGTGAAGCGCGCGGTGCGGCCGCTGCGCGCGGCCGTGCAGCAGGCGGCGGTGGCCACGGTGCGGTTCGAGACGCCGCCGGGCGTGCAGTGGCAGGCGGACTGGAGCACGGCCCGGGTCGACCTGGGAGGGGGGCTGCGCCGGGTGTCCGTGTTCACGATGGTCTCCGCGTACTCCCGCCGGCTCTATGCGGAGCTCACGGAGGACCAGACCCTGCCGACGCTGCTGGCCTGCCATGAGCACGCCTTCGACTGGTTTGACGGGCTGCCGGCGGAGATCCTCTACGACAATCCCAAGACGATCGTGCTGGCCCGCGATGCCGCGGGTACGCATATCGACTGGAACCCGCGCTTCTGGGACTTCGCCCGGTACTATGGGCTGCGCCCGCGGCTGTGTCGCGTCTACCGGGCCCGCACCAAAGGCAAGGTGGAAGCGGCGATCCGGTATGTCAAGCGCAGCTTCCTGCTGGGCCAGGCCTTCCCCTCTCTGGACGCGGCGAACGAGACCCTGGGGATCTGGCTGTGCACTGTCGCGGATCAGCGCGTACACGGATCGCTCCACCAGCGGCCCGGCGAGCGCTGGGCCGCCGACGCCGCTGCCCTCCGCCCGCGGGCGTCGCACCCCCGTTACGTGCTGCCGATGGCCTGGCGCCGGCGGGCCGGCGTCGATGGCCTGATCACCGTGGAGACCAATCGCTACTCGGTGCCGGCCCAGTACCTCGGCCAGGACGTGGACATCGTGCCGGGCCCGGAGGAGACGCTGCGGGTCTACCGGCACGGACACCTGATCGCCATCCACGCACGCCAGCCGGGGCGCGCCGCGGTGGTTGTGGATCCGGCCCATGCGCATGGCATCGCCGCCCTCAGCGGGCTCCAGACCGGTGGAGCCTGGCGCGGGCAGCCGCTGCCCGACGTCGAGGTGCGGGATCTGGGCGTCTATGAGCGTCTGGAGAGCATGGAGGTAGCCCATGCCCGAGCCTGAGCTCGCCCGCCTCTACGACTCGCTTCGCCGGCTGCGCTTGCCGAAGCTCCTCGAGCGCGTGGACACCTTGCTCCCAGGAGGCCAGCCAGCAGGATCTCACCTACGCCGCCTTCCTCGACCGCTGCCTGGCCGAAGAGGTCGCCAGCAAGACCGACCGGCAGGTCGCCATGCACACGGCCATGGCCCGCTTCCCCTACCTCAAGACCCTGGAAGGCTTCGACTTCAGCTTCCAGCCGTCCATCGACCGCAAGAAGATCCACGAACTGGCCGCCGGCCGCTTCATCGAGCAGGCCGAGAACGTGATCCTGCTCGGCCCGCCCGGCACCGGGAAGACCCATCTGGCCGTGGCCCTGGCGCTCAAGGCCGTCCAGCGCGGGGTGCGAGCCTACTTCACTTCGGCCACCAGCCTGCTGGCCGCACTGACCAAGGCCTATGCCGAGAACCGCTTCGAGGACAAGCTCAAGTTCTACACGATGCCCAAGCTCCTGGTCATCGACGAGATCGGCTACGTGCCCATCGACCGGCACGCCGCCCATCTCTTCTTCCAGCTCATCTCGCGCCGGTACGAGCGGGGCGCCATGCTGCTGACCAGCAATCGCGGCTTCGGCCAGTGGGGTGAGGTCTTCGGGGACCCCATCATCGCCACCGCCATCCTCGACCGGCTCCTGCACCACAGCGTGACCATTAACATCAAGGGCGAGTCGTACCGGCTGAAAGAGAAGCAGAAGGCCGGCGTCCTCAAGCAGCCGGTGGCACCAGCCTGACATCACGCGCCGACAGGGGGTGGGTCAGAATTCGAGCATCGGGGTGGGTCAAAGTTCGGGCATCATTGACACTACCGCTGGCGGCGGCGCTATGTGGCCTATGGGGCGCCCGGGTTGCATCCCCGACGCCCGGGCCCGCGGCGGGGTCGGCCCTTGAGTCTCAGCCTGCAGGCCGAGCGGGCCATCCTGGCCCTGGCGCTGGCCTGGCCGACGTGGGGCCCGGCCCGGCTGGCCGTGCAGTTGGCCCGCCCCGAGCACGGTGGCTGGCGCGTCGCCCCGGCCACGATCTATCGGCTCCTGCGGCGGATGGGCCTGTCGACCCGCTTCCAGCGGCTGGCGGTGCTGGAAGCCCACAGTGCCCAGGCGGCCGGGCTCCTGACGGAGCGCACGCGCCGACGGCTGGCCGCAGCGCGGCGCCGGCGCGGCCCGCATGTGGCCGCCCAGCACCCTGGCGATCTGGTCTGCCTGGACACGTTCTACATCGGGAAGCTCAAAGGGGTCGGGAAGGTCTGGCAGTACACGGCCTGCGACGCGGCCTGCTCGTATGCGATCGCCCAGGTGACCACCGAGTTCTCGGCGAACGCCGCAGCGCAGTTCCTGCGCACGCGCGTCTGGCCGGCCTACCAGGCCGCCGGCTGGCCGCTCCGTCGCGTGCTGACGGATCAGGGCAGCGAGTATCGGGGGGCCTTCGATCAGGCCTGTCAGCAGTTCCACATCAAGCACACCCGGACGCGCCCCCGCCACGCCTGGACCAACGGGTTCGCGGAGCGGCTGCAGGGCACCATCCTCACCGAGCTGTGGCGCGTCGAGTTCCGTCGCCGCTTCTTCACCAACGTCGCCCAATTGCAGGTGGCCCTGGATCGCTACCTCGGGTTCTACAACCATCAGCGGCCGCACCTCGGATACCGCACGCAGGGCCGGCGGCCCGCCGAGATCTTCTGGACGTCGTCGTGGGCGGAGCATCATGAGCACGTCAGGCCAGCGTGAGGTGTACACACCCATGCGAAACTGGACACGCTAGTAGGCTGCCAAGCACGGCGGCAGAGAAGTGCAGTAGTTTCGGCACACCCTCGCCCGGGAAGAGCAGCATACCCTCGGCATAGAGCACCGCCCCGCTCATCGGGAGATAGCTCATGATGTGGTGCCTCAGGTCAGCAATGATCCCGCTCTCCGCAAACTCACGGGCGATGGGCAGGTGCATAGTCAGTGCGTCAGAACGCACCTCGGGGGCCAAGGCCCCCACCATTGCTATCTGGACGAGAACAACCCAGCCCCACCACCAGAACACGGCCACCGTCCCACCCGGCAGAACCGGCCCGCTCAGGAAGCCCTGGCGGAGCCTGAGTGAACCGACGGCGCCAAGCAGAACCCCGACCACGCACACAGCTAGGATAGCGGGTCTGGTCAACCACCCCACGATGCCCAGGATGGTCCCGAAAAACATGAGCGCTGCGAAGCCCATAGTGATCCGAATTGGCGCACCCTGCCAGATACCACAATCCGGATCGCACCCCAGCAGCCCACTGATGCGGCTGCCGAATCCGTAGGCTGCGGCTACCATCATGACCGCGGCGCCAGCAGGCCCGAGGGCGTGTGCCGATGCTATCTGCAGCAATCCGATGACACAGGCAAGAAGCACGAGAGTGCGCGCCGCAATCAGCCGACCGCGACTAATCTCTACCTTCCATAGGAGCAGGGCGGGCAGCACCACGAGTCCAACCGTTGTCCAGTCGACCCATGGCCGCCGCAAGAACTGCAGGGTGGTCTGCGGATCCGCCACCAAACTGAAGTAGGCCCAACACAGGACGCCGCATGCGACGACGAGGAACCATCTTAGCGCCGCCTGTTCCCGGTTGGCAATCGTCCTAGCGCTGTCGCGCTCAGGGCTCCCGTCAGCCATGCAACCCGCAGGCGGCACCCCCCTTCTGATCTCTATCACGCCGATCCTGTAAGTGACTCACAACTCGGTCCGCTGTTCGGCTACCGGCGCGCTCCTCCTGCCGCTGAAGTCCCCGTCTATGAGCTTAGCCACCGCTCGTCCCAACCGAATCGCATGATTAACCCCTCGATCCCAGGGATGGATCTGACTCATGCTGAGCCAGTACAGGCCATCGCACGGTGTGCGCAGGCTCGGGACACGCGCCGAGTAGTTCACACTGGGGATCGGTTGGGCATACGGCTCGCGGAACAACCACCACCGGTTGATCCAGGAGGGGTTGAATTCAGGATTGAGCGATGCCAGGGCATCCACAAAGGTGTGGAAGACGTCTTCCGGGGCCATCTTGAAGTAGTCGTGGTCTGCATGGCAGTAATCGCCGCAATACACGACGTGGTTCCCGCCAAAGCAATTCGGCGGTGCAAAATGCGTGTGTTCGACAAGAACCAGGAATGGGAAGTGGCTCTTTGGCAGACCCGTCCAGTAGGTATTGCTTGTGAGCGGTCGGGTCAGGCTGAGAAGCAGCACCACTGCCCCGATGAACTTCAGACCCTCCAGGCGAGCCCGGTAGTCTTCGGAAAGGTCCGACACCAGTCTAGTAAGCAGGCCCGGAGAACCGGTGACAACGCAGACGTCCACCTCTAGAGGCTCGCCGACAGCCGTTCTCACGACATGCGTCCCTCTCCCAACTTGGTCGACGCGGATCACTGGCACCCGGAGACGAAGGTCTACCCCAAGGCTTGAGCATCGCTCCGCCAGCAGGTCGAAGAAGGCCTGAAAACCCCCCTTGAAAGCCCACAGCGCTGAGGTGCGAGAATGCACGCGGGCCCAGACCCAGGCCATGTTGACATCACCATAGTAGGCCTCGGCGAACTTGCCAAGAAGCAGCGGTTTCCAGATAGTCTCGTATGCTCGCGGCCCACAGTAGCGAATGAGCCACTCACGAGCTGTTACAGACTCGAGCAGCTGCCAGTTCCGCGTTTTCCGGAGCCACAGTAGAGTGGCGCCAAGCCGGAATCTGTCCAGCAGAGATAGCCCAGGAAACCGCAGTAGGCTTAGAGGAGAATCAAGCTGGCAAGGTTGCCCGTCGTGCCAGAAGGCTGTGACGACTCGCTTGGACCACAACCGATCGCTGACGCCGAGCTCTTGCACCAGTCCAAGCAGATCGGTGTCGGTCTGAAACCAGTGGTGGTAGAAGCGCTCAACGGACCACGCCCAGCCGGATTCACGGAATCCCGAGGCCAATCCCCCCACGCGATCGTCAGCCTCGAAGAGGGTCACCGAGTGTCCGTAGCGGGCAAGATCATAGGCGGCAGACATCCCCGCGGCACCAGCCCCGACTATGGCGACTCTCACTGGGCGTCTCCATGTAGAACTTCCAGCGAGGACTGTAGAGACGACCCCGACAGTCCAAAGCGCGGCCAGAGTAGGGTGCCGAGCAGCGTTATGGGTGCCCAGAGAACGACGTGGACAGCAACCGTGTACGCCGCTGCAGGGCCGGCAGCGATTCCGAAAAGGCTCAGGGTGTAGATGCCCGCTGCGTGAAAAGATCCAATGTAACCCGGGGCAGCGGGAATTGCGGCCGCGAGGCTTGCGACGACCATCATGACGAGCACGGTCGTCGGCTGGCCGTCAAGCCGAAATGCGGCGGCAACTGCCAGGTAGGTCGTGTATTCGAACGCCCACGCCAAGACCGTACACGCGGTCACAATGGCGACTGCACGCGCGTCGCGAAGGATCGCCAAGGCCGTGAGGACTCGCGAGAGCGCTTCCGAAAGACGGAGATATCGAGCAGTAGTCGGGCTCCTGCCTGCCCAGCTGTTGACAATGGCGCCAGAAGATCGCGCCAGGAAGACCAAAACGACAGCCCCGAAGACAACCAGCCCGAGGAATGTCGTCACCGATGCTACGATAGGCCTGAGGGAATGGCGTGCCGTGTAGGGTAACACGACCAACACAACCGACAAGGCCGCGAGCAGCAGGGCCCCATCCAGGATACGTTCCAAGACAACGCCTACCCCCCCGGGAACAAAGCCAATTCCATGGCGATACCTCAACAGGACCACACGCAGGATTTCACCAGCCCTTGCGGGGAGGAGGTTGTTGCCAGCATACCCGATGGCGACAATCGGGAAGAGCTGTCGTGCACCGATCACCCGTGGACGGCCGATAACCCACGCCCATCTCCAGGCCCGCATCCATGTGGCTGCGCCATAGAGGAACAACGCTGGCACCAGCCAGGACAGAATAACGCCCTGAAAGGCATCCCGTGTTGCAGCCGAGGCAAGCACACTCCAGACCCAGATCAGGGCGAGAGCGCTAATCAGCATTCCAAGCCACGAACGCGGAGATCGCCACATCGTCACGGGTCAGCGGCGGAGGCAGTGTTCTGCGCCAGAGATGCCCGGGGCACGCACTAGAACCAGTGGGCTCAAGAAGGCCCAGTCGGCTGCGCCTCCACCGGGCTCAGGGAGAAGCTCGAGTCGTAGGACTGCCCCTTCAGAGTACCGGGGGAGGGCGGGGAACAGGACATAGAAGAAGGGGTCGTCTCGGCGGTACATCTCCCGCGTGAATACGAACTTCCCTAGTTCAACCTGTGCCTTGCCGGCTGGCAATACGCTGGCGCGCATGGTGAAGCCATCGCTGTGTTCTGGCGGTCTCAACACACCCAGGAGCAACTTGCTGTCAGACTTCCACGCAACCCCACGAAGACGGAGTTCGGCTTCGGTGATCATCGCGATTGCAGGCCGCAACGGCCTGATGTTCAGACCCTCTTCCCGCCCGATGTTCCAGCCAAGGGTAATGGGGTAGCGAAACCTCCCCTTCGGGTCCTCCAGTCTCGAAGGAAGGGATATGACCTTGTTTGAGCGCAGTTGCGACAGGAGATCCTGTTCAACTTCACAGGTCAGAAGATGGTCAGTCCATCGGCTCGACAGAATGCGGTGGATAGTGTAGGGCCCTACCGCACTTGGCTCGCTTCCATACTGGGAAACCGCCAGTCTGACCAGGGACTGAACGAACCCGTGCCCCTTAATCTCCGGTACCTCGACCAGGTACGCGGAATGGCCATCCCCGGACCACAGCCAATCCCTCTCGAATTCCCCTACATCTATCGCCGAGAGCGCAGGCACAAACCACGGCATGTACCATTGATAACCATAGATGTGTGTGCGGATGGCGTCTCGCCCCGAAGCCGCCCAGCTGGCGAACCGTACAACTGCTCTCTGGGCTTCTAGGTATGGGCGCTGCGCTGCGACCTGGCTGCACTGCTTGGCCAGCCCGATGACGGACACGAGAGCCGCAGCCGCCACCACAGCCAGCTTCAGGCATGCTCGGAGGCGGCCTGTCCGAATCGGCCGTCCGGTCTCTAACACGGAATTGACGATTCTCGCGCTGAGATCCCCCAGCATGACGGCCCCTATCCACGCCCAGTAGAGAGCGAAGCGGCGGTCGGGTATGGGGGCCATCCAAAGCCACCACCCTAAGAAGCCCATGCACGTGAGGGCCATGAACATGGCCGAGGGGTTCCGCTGCCACAGAGCGCGGAAGAGCCCTATCACTACAGCGACCGGCATGAGGAATGCTAGTAAGGGAGAGGGTAGGCTCGATAGTCGCGGCAGTATTTGCGCCAGTGGGGTCGGCTGACCCGCGAACAAAGTGTGCTGCGTCATGAGCAAGGCACGGGCAAGGAAGTACTCCGGATGCAATAAGCGCGGGAGAATCGCCCAGAAGAGCACGGGCACTATCAATGGCAGCCCAAAGAGGATCCATGCAACCGCGATCCGCGAGATGCTGCGCGGTTGCCGGCCAGCCATGTGGTGCAGTGCTATCGTGGCGAATGCCGATAGGGCAATTGGAAACACAATGGGCTTTGCCAATACGGCAAGTGATACCAGTGCACCAGTTGCCAAGTAATTCAACGGGCGGTCACTGACCAAGGACCGGTGTAGTCCGAACGCCGCCAAACCGACGAGCGCAAATGCTGGGAATTCCCCCAGAATCCTCGCCGCCTCCTCGAACGCACGGAACGGGACTAAGGCGGAGATACCTACTGCCACTGCCACCATCGGAGACGGGGTTGCTCGAAGCACAGAGATCATGACTGCCAGAAAGAGGCCGAAGAAGAGCACGGCTACGACTCGACTCTGCAGTAGGCCGATTCCGCCAATCCGCTGAGAAACTGCCACTGGAAGGAGAACGGTAGGTCCCGTGCTGATAGCTGGGTCAAATGGAACGACCCCGCGAATGGTAGCTGTCCCGTACACACCCTTGGAGACGAGGTTTCGAGGAACAGTGATGTTGAACGACTCGTCAAATGTCAGAGGGAGATTCACCGCGGCGAACGCAACTAGCAAGAAGAGCCCGACTGCTGGGAGAACGGACAAGAAGCCTTCTAGCAGGGGCAGCGTTCGGGCCGTCGCGCTGGGGTCAGCGGTGTCTGGGCGCTGCGCGTCTCCAGATCTTCCTGTCAGATCCCCCTGTTGAAGACCTGTGAGATCTGCCTGACCTGGGCCCAGCAACATGAGGTGCCCTCTCTACTGCCTCTGCCCGGATTCCTGAGCCGTCACTGGTGGCACCATGGAATCTCCGGCATCAGCCTCGGTGGCGACCGAGTCGAGGTCGTCAAGGCCGGCCGTGTCGCCAACCTTCGCGGACGCCGCGCGGGCCATCAGCCGGGCCGTCGCCTCCCAAGTGCAGCCCATGACGCGGGCCTGGGCGGCTCGGCCGATCTGGCGTGACCGTTCGGGGTCTGCGGCCAGCGCGGCTATGGCTTCGGCAAGGGCGTCAGCGCTCCCTGGTTCCACGAGCACCGCCTCGGTCTCAGGCGCAAGGAGGTCACGTATGTTGGGAAGCGCCGGCGCCACGATGGGCCTGCCCATAGCCGCGTACTCCGAGAGCTTCATCGGCGCACCCGTGGCCAGCGTCGAGGGCAGGATCGCGATGTCGAACTCAGCCATCGCCATCACCGCGCGTTCGTGGGCCAGCGGCCCTCGCCACTCGACGAGGTGCGCGATTCCCAAGCGTTCGGTCTGACCCCTGAGCCGAGCCTCTTCCCGACCGGTACCAACTATCATCAGCCGGTACGAAGTCTTCCCGCTTGTGGCAACCAGACGAGCCAGCGCGTCGAGTAGCAGGTCCACCCTGTGCCAGTCCGAGAGGCTCCCCACGAAACCCAGAACGCACACCGGCCTACGCGCGAACGGCGGTGAGGTGCGCGTGGCCTCGAGGCCGAGCCTGACGTGGCGCGCGAAGATGCCGTTCCGCTGCACCAGGAGCTTCCCCGGGGGGATGCCGATCTCGCGGCAGTAGTGCCGCACGGGTCTCGATGGCGTCACGACAAGGGCCGCATGTCGCCCGAGGAGCGTCATCATCCGCTCGTGCAGCCACCGCCAGTACGATTCCGAACGATACCTGCGCTCGACAGGGACGTGAGCGTCCAAGTGGACTACAAGCGGCACCCGCAGCAGCCGCGCAAGCGCTACCCCAGTGACGTCGTAGGTGGTTGCTCTGTGTACAATGAGGTCCGCCCCGTGACGACGAGCCGCGCGCCACACCCGCCAGATTGTAACAGCACTGAGCGCAAACTCGACCGCGTCGCGCGCCCACCAGGGAAGGCTACGCGCGAATCCTCGCAGCCTTGCCGCCGTGGTGCCGGTGCTGTACGGCCTGACGGTGCTCGCGCCGGCGATGGTGACAGTGTGGCCCTCCCTCCTGAAGCCCTCAGCCAACGCCAGCCACTGGACGGCATCGCCGCCGCGACCGATGGTCACGTAGGTGAGAAGAATTCTCATATTGGAGTGCTCACCCCGCAGTGCAGAACGGAACTTAGCCAGGGCCGGATCGCATCACTCTGGCCTAGCAGGTTCGGTCTGTCCCAAACATACTCCTACCTCTGGGCCGGCGGATGGACGGATTGCCCGGGACGGACCGCGCGTGCTAGGCTCCAGTTGGAGGTGGAAGAGTTTGGCCACCCCGGCAGCCCCGATCGGGCAGGTGTCGCGAGCTCGATATCCAGCCACCAGCCCTGGCTTCACCCTAATCGAGATCCTGGTCGCGTTGAGCATTCTGGCCATGGTGGTCATCGCAATGACCAGGGCCTTCGACGCCGGCCTGAGATGGACGGGGAGGAACAGCGACCGGACCGCTGCCACAAACCTGGCGTTGCAGCGCCTCGAGCAGATCAGGTCCTGGGTGGAAGGGTCGCCGGATCAATTGGTCCGGTCGCTGCGGTTTGCCTCTCTGGACGCCCCGCCATGGCAGGAGCCACGAGCGCGCCTGTCCGGCGACTTTCCTCGATTCGAACGCGAGACTATCGTGGATGATGCCGCAGAACGTTTCCCGTATGGGCAGGGGTGGCTATCGGCGAGGGTGGTGACCGTCAGGATCTATGCCGTTTCGGGGCCAGGCGCGATCGCTGAGCTCACCACGGTTGTCGCGGAGTACCCATGAGCAGTGTGCCGGTCAGCCGCCAAGACCGAGCGGGCATGACACTGGTCGAGTTAGTAGTGGCCCTAGCGGTCCTCAGCTTGGCAGTGGGGGCGATCTTCGGCGTCGTGGGCCTCGCCGTCCGTTCGACCTCCATGACCATGCAACTTCAAGACCTCCAGCACAACGCCCGCGTCGCCGTGGATCGAATCATTGAAGAGGTACGATGGGGTGGCGCGCCCCAGGCGAACGCCGGCGGGTTCCTCGAGACCGCCCCCTACGCTCTGTCCGTAACCATCCCGCCCGACCCGGAGTATCCGGGTTGTCTGCGGCTCTGCAGGCCCTATCCTGAGGAGGATCCCGGGCGCGCCTACGCGGTACGCTTCGTCTTCGACTCCAAGACACGCACGATTCGGCGGCAGGTTGACGCCACGGGCCGTTTCCTGGACCACCGCTGGATCCCCGGAGCATGGGAGCCCAGGGATGGGCATATAATCGCCGATCACGTTTCCCTCCTCCATTTCCGCTACTTCAACCGAGACGGTGACCCGACAGACTCGCAGACCGACGCGATACGCGTCAACATGCGCGTAGAAGTCGCCATGGGACGCCACCATCGGGCGCTTACAGCAGACGTATTCCCCAGGCAGAAGTAGTGAATGAACACGCAGGTTCGCGGTCTCAGCCTGATCGAGCTGGTGGTGGTGCTGGCGATCGTGAGCCTGCTGGTCGGAGCGTCTCTTGTCGGTTTCAACATCTCAAGAACTCCTCAGATGCTCTCGCTTGCGGCCAGCCAGGTTGCCGCTGACCTCCGTGCAACCCAGCAGCGCGCCCGGCTTGAGCGTTGGGAGTACACGGCAGCATTTTCCGTCGGCTCGAACCAGTATGGCCTGGCCAGGGCCGGGGGCGGATGGGCGCACCGGGTGCAGCTCCCCCGAGGTGTGATCGTCGTCGAAACCACGTGGCGCGGCAACAAGGTGACCTTCTCGACCTTCGGCAATCCCGACCACCCAGGGGTCATCCGCGTGCGGAACCGGGCCGGGGAGCGTAGCGTCCATGTTGACGCGATGGGCAGGATAACTACAACGCCATAGGGTAGGGTAAGGAGATGGCCAGGTCAGCGCGCAGCATGGTCTTCCTTGGGGCTGTGGGTGCCATTCTCCTGGCGCCCGCGCAGTCGCCCGCCTACGGCATGGCGGTGGCGCTTCACGCACGCCTCGTGCAGGTCATCCCGGTGGCGGGGCTGTGGACCTTGGCGCCTGCCAACGCCGATGCCGCGGCGGTGGTCGCGTCCCCGGCCTATCTCCTGGCGCTCCTGAGCCAGCCAGAGGGCAGAGCCTGGGAGATCATCGCAATCCCAGGCAAAGCACCCGGTGCTGAACAGGTTGGGGCCTGGCCACGCCATCGCGTGTTCTACGTCTCGTCCGAGCACCGTGTCACGCAGGGAGAGCGGACCCTGCGTTCCGTGGAGGCCACCCGCGGGCGCCTTCTGGTGATGCTTCGGGTCTCCGCTACGGGAACGGGCAATGCCAGGGTGACGAGCGCAGCGGTGAGGGTGCGCAGCCTGCTGCCGGTACCCCCGCTTGGAGAGATGCGGGTGCGGTTGGTCCCGCGCGCACGGTTGGAGGATCCCGCCCGCCATGTGGCTGAGGTCGAAATCGCGGTCCCATCCAGAACCGGGCTTGTGCGCGTGAACCTTCCTGCCGACCTACCGGAGGCCACGGCCGCGGGGATGGTGATCCTCTTCGACATGGAGTTCGCAAGACCCGGCAGCTACGATCTCTCCATCGTGTTGGAGGGCTCAGTCGGGCAACGAGCAGTCTCCACCACCCCGGCGATCCTGGTCTACCGTTGGCTCATCGGGACTTCGCGCATGCTGCCCACTGTCAGGGACATCAACTGATGCGCTTGCTCCGTGAACGCGGTGCCGCGCTGGTCACGGTGCTGGCGGTCACAATGGCCTTGGCGGCGCTGGCAGCCGTGCTCCTGACCATTACCGCTCGCGAGATCGCGGTATCTATAGGGCACCGTCTCTCACTCGAGGCGTTCTACCTCGCCGAAGGCGCCGCCCATCTGACCAGGGCATCGCTCCATCGGCTGGTAGTACTCGGGCTGAACGAGGGACTCCATTGGCGCAGCCTGGAGAACGCGGGGAAGCTCCACGCCCACCTCGCCCGGTTGGTGGCTGGAACCGGAACACTAGAGGGGTCATGCGGGAGAGCAACATCCTCGGATACACAGGAACTCGGCGGAAGCAATTCCATCGCGCTCTTCGACATGGTCGGTCTCGGAGCGGCCAACGCCTCTGCGCCAGCGGCGAATGCCACGACAGCGTTCGCTCAGAGCGTCCGGTACCGATTTGCCCCGCTAGAAGGCGACGCCTTTGGGCTCCTGCCAGACGGTCAGGATGATGTCATCACTCCCCTGGGAGTGGGAACGCTGTTGGCCCGCGCGACGGTTGCCCGCGATGGCAACGCCTGGGCCGAGAGCGCGCTCCCAGGCTGCCCTGGAGAGCCACGGTATTTCTTCCCCTTCCGCTATACTATCGATGCCGAGGGGCGAACAGGCCCATTTGGCCGACGCCGTGTGTCGCTGAGCGGGAAGTTTCAGGTCGTAATCGAGCGCCCGAGTTTCTCTCAGTACTTCCTGTTCAGCAACATCTTCGGCACGCGACCTGTCTGTCCCAACCGGCAGCCTTGCCGACGGTGGCTCTCGGCCGGAGCGGTGTACGAGGGACCGGTACACACCAACGAACGCCTGTGGATCGCAGGCGATCCGCTGTTCATGGATCGCGCGACCAGCGCGAACTTTCGCGACAGCAACGGAGACGGCGAACTCAGCCCGGAGCTGGGGGACAGGGTCGGGCAACCGGTGGCGCGGTTCTACAACGGAGGCCTTGAGTGCGCGGGCGACGCGGAGCCCGGAGGGTGGTGTGACCGAAACGCGGCACGTAACCTGCCGGCCGATGCACCAAGGTTTCTGAAGGGATTTGACCGAGGTGTCCCCTATGTCGCGATGCCGGTCGATCTTCACCAGCAGGAATGGTTCGCGCTGGTGGGCAACCTGCGGCGCGATGCCGACGGCGACGGGCTGGTAGATCCCATCTCTAATGTCGACCGGCGCTACGCGCTGGGGCTCCCAGTGGTGACGGCCGACGTCCCGCCTGACGTGTTCTTACCGACTGGCGCTAATGAATCCAGGGTGGACAGGTGCTACTTCGCGGCCGGAGAAGCGGGCGGACGGCTTCGAGGCGGCATCTATGTTGGACGTTCCCTGCGGTCGTTGCGACTCTCCGTTGACGGACGGATGTCTGTCTACGAACTGACCACCGACCCAGATCACTGGTGGACGATCCGCGTGGATCGGGCTGCGCAACTGACCAAGGTCTTCTACAGCCGGAAGGGGACGCCGCTGGAGTGCACGTACCAGGGAGTGCCCAACGGAATCATCTTCGTTCGCGGAGACATCGACGATCTGACTGGCCCTCCTCGCCGCCGGGTCGGCGGCGGTGAGGAGGCGGCCCCGGCAGTTCACCAGGACGACGCAATCACGGTTGTTGCCACGGGCACGATCCGCATAGGGGGCGACCTCCGCTATCAGGTGGATCCCCGCGGACCCGATGATGTGTGGGGGTCCCCACCTTGCTCGGGCGACGACCGGTGCGGGGTCCGCAACCTTTTGGGGATCTACAGCTTCGGCGGGGAAGTCCTTGTTGGGAAGGACGCGCCGGACGATGTAGTGATCCATGCGGTCTTGATGGCAGGCCATGGATCGGTGGGGGTCGCCGAAGTCGAGACACGGTCCTCCCAAGGAACCCTCCACCTTCTGGGCGGAAAGATCAACCGGTACGAGGGCCTCTTTCGCAATGAAGGCTCATTCGGCCGGTTCGGCGGGGGATACCTGCCCGATCTGCGCTTCGATCATCGACTCGGGATTGGTCTGCGTGAGCCCCCAGGGTTTCCCCGACTGCAGGTGCTCGCGGTACGGACCACCCCGGGCCTCGATAGCCGGCCGGCATGGACGGAGCGACCGTGACCCACGGGCAAGTGAACAGACCCTGGTTCGACATCGTATGCCTTGCCGTCATAGACTGGGACTTCAGATTCCAGCGCCCGCAGCAGTTGATGCGTGAACTCGCCCATCAGGGACACCGCGTCTTCTACGTCAGTCCAAACCGTTTCGCCGATGATCCGGCCACCGGAGAATACAGTACCGAGAACCTGGCCCCCGGTATCACCGGCGTCCGTGTCGCTCAAGTGCCCGTGGATCGGCCGTTTGGACCGTACCGCTCGGTCATGGATCCAGGGAACGTGGCCTTGACGCTGTCGAGCATAGATACCCTCCACGACAGGGCCGGACTCTCCAACGGCGTGATTGTCGTTCAGTTCCCTTTCTGGACTCCGGCCGCCCTGTCGCTGCGTGAGCGCTGGGGCTGGCAAGTCATCTACGACTGCATGGACGATTGGGAAGTCTTCCCTGGCATGACCGCTGAGATCGTGGAGGCCGAGCGGACCCTGGTCAGCCTCAGTGACCTGACGGTCGTCTCCGCGGGCCGACTTGAGAGCAAGTGGCGATCCTCCGCAAGGCGCGTGCGGCTGATCCGTAACGGTGGTGACGCTGCCTTCATCCAGAGCAGGTGTCAGCCCAACACGAGGCTCTCGGGCCTTCCTCATCCAATTGTCGGGTTCTTCGGGGCCTCCGCCCACTGGTTCGATGTATCGCTGGTCGAGTCCGTAGCCAGAGCGCGGCCCCAGCACCAGTTCGTGCTTGTGGGAGAGGTCTTCGATCTCGATCTCAGCCGCCTGGCCTCCCTTGCCAATGTCCACCTGTTGGGGGCGCAACCCTACGAGGCCATTCCGGAATTCCTCTACCACTTCGATTGCTGCATGCTCCCCTTCCTGATGAATGCGGTTACTGCGGCTGCGGATCCGATCAAGATCTACGAGTACCTGGCGGCGGGGAAGCCGGTCGTTGCCGTTCCCCTGCCGGAGCTCGACCGGCTGGGCGACTTCATCTACATCGCCGAGGGAGCCGAGGCGTTTGTCGCGGCGATCGACCGATCGCTGGCAGAACCGCAGGGCGATCTAAGTCTGCAGCGCATCCGGTTCGCGGAGAACGAGACCTGGACGCGGCGCGCACAGGATCTCTGCGAGGCGCTCAGGGTGCTGGCGGATAACCCCGCATAGCCCGCTCAAGAGCCTCCTCAGCGTGCCGGCGCGCGGGGCCACAGACAGCCGGAAGTCGCTCCAGCCATCCGTCCAGGAGCGAGAGGTTGCGCCGTGCTGCCGCGACCAGACAAGAGCGCGCCTCCTGAAGGCGCCTCTCCAGAGAAGTCCGGCGCCGCCAGGCGTTGGCCATCATCGCCGCCACGCGCTCCTCGGTGAGCGCAGGGAGGCAACACGCAAAAACGCCCAGGCCTGCATCCTGCATTAGGCTTGCCACCTTGCGGTCGTACGCTATCCCCACCGGCATGGTCCCCGCCACAATCCCGAACACGGCGGCATGATAGCGCATCGCCAGCACCAAGCCGCAGCGAGTAATCACTTCCACGATAGCACCAACCGCCAGCGGTCCGGAGACAACGTGGCACTGGTCGGGCAGGCCAATCTCTTCCGCGACCACACGCGCCACGGCCGCATCGTCGCCGCGTGGATCGGCGCTGTGCTGCAGCGGGACGAAGACAGCCTGGGCACCCGTGGCCTGCAGGAATCGCCGCAGCCCGTCTGCGAGGGCCTGTTGCCATCGTATCGGCTCCACGCCACGATCCCAGAAGCGCAACGCGACGGCCACGGCGCCGCATGCGGTCGTGACCTGGTGGTCAGAAAGGCGGGCAAGGCAGTGTCGGGAGTTCACAGGGGGATCAAACGGCACAAGCAGCCCGAGATCCGCCGTCTGGTGGATGCGGCTGGGCCGAATCCCCAGTTCTCGCAGGATCCGACGTGATTCCCGATCGCGGACGGTGATGAGCGAAGCCGCCTCAAACGCTGCGGCGGAGAAGCCTTGCGCCGAGGCTGAGCGCAGCGGACCCACCCCCTGCGCGAGCATCGCCACAGGTTTCCCGCGGGCTGCAGCTGCCAGCGGAATACCAGCGAAGAGTGAAAGGCCCCAGTGCCCTGAAGCGAGCACCGTCTCGGGCTGCCATCCCCAGTGGTCGTGGAGCAGGCCGCCGCCGCCCATGATGAGCGCATCCGCGCCGGCCAGCGCATCCATCACCGCATCCAGGTCCCGGGAGCTCCGCGCTTCGACCCGGTAATCCTCGCGCGTGCGGGGAGGGTTCCCGGTTAGCACCACCATCGAGTGACGGCGGCCCGACCCGCGGAGATGCGCCAGCAGGACGCCCAGGATGGCTTCATCTCCAGCGTTCGAAGACCCATAGTAGCCGAGCAGGACGAGGCGTTACGGCCTGGGCACAGACCTAAGAGCGCCGCAGGATGCGGCGGAGCCAGCGCGCGGGGGCCATGATCATCCGTGGAAAGGTGAGACGCGTCGAGAGGTCTTCCAGCAGCCGGATCTGGTGAGCGCGGGCAGATTCCGCGACGGCGTGCATCTGGCGGAGTTCGGCGAGGACATCGGCGGTAGGGGGCTCTTGCCGCCCCAGTGCGGCCGGCTTCGGCCCAGAGCCGGGTTGCGGCGCTCCCAGAAACCGAACATAATCTCTCAGTGACTCGGCGAGGTCCCTGGCATCTTGCCCGGGGGAGAGCAGCGGCGCCTGCGGGGGGGCCTCCGGACGGCCCTGTGTGGCTCGCTCGATGACATTGGCAATCGCGCAGCAGAGCTCGCTCGCATCGTCCGATTCCGACGGCACGAGCATCGCGCCTTCCAGCGCAATGCTGAGGAGCCGTGTGGCCGGCGCGTTGGGCTGAGCAGCGAGTTTGGGGGCCCATACAACAGCCGGAACATCGTAGGCGCGCGCCAGCAACAGAAGGCGCGTCAGGTAGGCCGCAGGCCACTCGGGCAGCGGGGCGTCAAAGGCCATGGCTGGGTCCTCGATGCCCATAACCCTCAGATCCGGAGCCAGGACGACCACAACCGACGCTCGCCGGATCGCCGCGGAGAGCCCGTACTCGCCGGATGGTACAACCGAGGCCTCCTGGGAGTCGAGCCGTGCGTGTGCTATTCCCGCCGCTTCGATGGTGGCGCCGGGGAGCAACGTCCGCATGCGGCCGATTACGACGGCACAGAGCTCCTCGATGCGAGCGTCGCCGGGTTGGACGGCGCTGACAACAACGTTGGGCGCACTCGATCTCACAGGCATCACCCAGAGGTCTCCGTCCCATGACGTGCAAGGACACAGGGTCCCGTCATCCTACCCTGACGAAACGGTCGCGAGTAGACCCTCCCACCGTTGGTGCCAGGTGTGGTCGCGGAGGCAGCGCCGGTGGCCCGCCTCGGCAATAGCATCGGCTTCGTCCGGATGGGCCAGGTAGTACTCAATCTGCCGTGTCAAGTCCTCCAGATCGGAGTAGCCGACGATCTCCCGCCCGTACTCGAAGTGCTCGGACATCTCATCGAATCGCTCCGTCAGCACCGGCATGCGGCATGCGGTTGCCTCGAACACACTATACTTCATGGCCAGCAGGCCCGAGTGGGTGCGGGGGAGGCTGAGGTACAGACGGCCGGAGCAGATGGCGCGCAGATAGTCGTCGCCGTGGACCTGCGGCTCGGGCCTGACCACGCAGCCATCCCACCCCCATCCCCAGACGCCTACCGAGAAGTGTCTGGCCAGGGCATTCACGGTCTCGATCCGATCCTTCTTTGCATGTCCGACGACGACCACATCATACCGCTTGGGCACATCCATGTGACGGTGAAACCCGGGATAGCACCCATGCTGGAATAGGCCTGCGCGCACCCCTAGCCTCAGGTACGCGGCGAGCGACTCCCGCGACGTCGTAAAGTAGTGTCCGAAGCGCGCGGCGAACACCCGTCCGTGATATGGGAACGACTCCGGGTCGCTGAGCGCAATCCCCACGGTGCGGGCGCGGCGGTTGACCTCGAGGAAGTCGCGCTCGCCAAAGGTGAGCCCGCCTGCCAGGCAGAGGACCAGGTCCGGTCGGAAGTTATCAAGCCATGGCTGAACCGCCTCGCAGCATAGTGTCTTGGGAACCAGCGGAGAGGGGGACGCGTGGAGGACTTCCACCGCGTCTGGGTGCTCACCCAGATTGAGCTCCACAACGTTGGGAACCACGTCGCGAAGCGCGCGAAGCATCACGGCCACTGCGTCGTTAGTGCCCATCCAGTACCTAGCGCAGATCGCTAGGATACGGAGTGACCGAGGAGTCACGTGGTCACCACTGGCTCGGAAACGCCTTGGCGATGAAGACCGCCATCTGCCCCCGGGTTATGTTCGCAGACGGACAGTAGTTCCCCCCGCCGCACCCTTCAGTCACCTGCTCCAGTACCAACCGCTCTATCCGCGACTGGAAGGTGCTCCCCACCGGCACGTCCGCAAACGTCGCCACCGGCCGCGCCCACGGCGCCCAACGTGCGTCACTCAACCTCCGGGCGTTCACGATGAACGCCGCCATCTGCCCTCGCGTCACAGGACTGCTCGGACAGTAGTTCCCTCCTCCACACCCGGCAACGACCCCCAACTGGTACAGCCGCTCGATGTGCCCGCAGGCAAACGACCCCGGCGGCACATCCGCAAACACTCCTGTGCAGGTCGCGGGACTCTCCCCCATCGCCTTGATGACGAACACCGCCATCTGCGCCCGCGTCACAGGATCGTCCGGACAGTAGTTCCCTCCCCCACACCCGGCCGTGACCCCAGTCGCGCTCATCCGCTGAATCCACCCGTAGAAGGGGTGCGTACACCCCACGTCCGCAAAGGTGGGGTTACTCGCAGCCACCGTGAGGTTGTGGGCGATGTTCCACGTCTCGTCGTAGCAGTTGATCGTCACGCTGTTCCCGAAGACGCCAGACCCCGCCGCCGGCGCGCTGATCCCCCAGCTCGCCGTCCCACGCGACCCCGCCGCGATGGTTCCGAAGGTCTGCGGGTTCGCCCCCGAGGTCAGCGTGAACCCCGCCGGCACAGTCAGCGTCGCACTGTTGCTGTGGCTGGCCATGTTCCCCCAGTGCCGCACCTGGGCCACGGCCGTGAAGCTCGCCCCAGGACACACCACCGGCGCCGACGTCATCCGGATGCTCGGCCCCCGCACCGCCGCCTCGAAGTTACTCCCCGCAGCGGCAATGCTGACCCCCTCGCTCGACGCCCCGGTGATGCCCCCCCACACGTCCGCCTTCAGCACCATCCGCGCCGAGATGGGGGCCGCCGCCTGCTCGACGTTGTCGATGACAGCGGTACTCCCCACCTGCCAGACCCCGTTGCTCTCCCGATACATGTGCAGGTCCACATCGGTCAGGGTGTGCAGCGTCGTGGGGGTCGTCGTCCCGATGTACGTGTTCCGCTTCTCCCACACCAGCGTCG